>JASFFM010000023.1:0-20284 GCA_050124295.1 Desulfobacterales bacterium
AGAATTTCGATTTTCTTCAAGCTCTCGTGAAACCCCTGCCCGATGGTCTTGAGATAGGCTTCCTTGGCGGTCCAGCGCAAGAAAAGCGCTTCGTCGTCCAAGGCCTGCAGGACCTTGGCTTCCCGTTCGCTAAAAGCGGCCCGCAATAGCGTATACCGGCTGGCGGAACGGATTTTTTCCAGATCGAGCCCCAGGGCGCCGTATGGCCGCAGACCCAACCCGGCCACGGCATAGTCGCCGGCGTGGGAGATGGACAGTGGGCGGGCGGGATCACGGATAAAATAGGGGGCCCCTTTGGGGCGATAGGACAGGCGGGTGTCTGCGGGTGGCGGTTGACCCTCCAGAAAGTGTTGCCCCAGCTGTTTGGCGGCATATCGCCCGGCCATCCATTCCACCTGTTTTTTTAGGGCTTTGAATCGGTTGAGGGTCACCATTTCCTCGGCGCTCAGAAACGGCTCTCGGAAATCCCGGGTCGTGAAGCACAGGGGGGGCGATGTTCGATAGGCCTCGGTCATGACCCGCTTCAGATCCTGCTTCAGAAAAAGGGGAATCGAAAGGAACGCCAGGCGGAAACCGGGTCCCGGACGGCAGATGGTGATCCGGCGAGCGGGGTCGATGACCAGGTCGAAGGTGTTGAGGGATGCATGCATGGTTCACGATCGGGGTGCCCGCCGGCCGGCCGGAACATGTCCCGGGCCGGCCGGCGGGCGCCGACCCTCGATCAGGAGGCGCGCCGGGAGACGTCTTGGGTTTGCAGGGCCTTCAAGATCTGGTCTTCCTCGGCCAGCCGGTCGACCTGGACCATCTCGAAGTCGTCAATGGCCATGTGCAGCAGCCCGTCGGTATCCACCAGGCGCAACTGGTAGGTATTGGTTTCCGTGCCCTGGTTTGTTTTCTCGGTGATGCACAGATAGGCGGCGCCCTTTTGCATCGGCCGGTAGAAGCGCATCCGGCCGATGGAATACGGTAGCACGATGACATTGGTGGTCATGACCTCGAGCATGCCGCCGGTCTGAAACATGGCGTCTACGAGGGCCACATCGGTCATGAAGGCCGGCGGGGTACCATCCGCAAAGAAGGGCTTGGTGCTGCTGTTGACTATGCGGGCTATCAAGCGCTGGGGCTCGAAAGACAGGATTTCCTCCACCGTCCGAAAAAGCCCGTCCATGAACAGCCGGGAGGGGTGGTAAAGGAGGTCCTGGATATTGCCTTCATAGGCCACCGGGATGAAGGGGGGCAGGGCTATCCGTTCCTCCGGCAGAGGTTCCGAACCGAACCGGTAGGTGCCCTGGTAGTGCAGGGTGGGCTGGCCCATGGCGACCCCCTGGGGATTGCGGAACTGGGAGGTGATGCGGCAGTCCAGGATGGTGTCCCGGGACTGGCGCACGGCTTCCACCCGGATTTCCTTGGGACGTTTTTTCAATATTTTGATGCCATAGGGAATTTTAAATCCCTGCAGCTCCTGCATCACGGTGTTGGGCGGGGCCAGGTGTGCCGCGGCTTCGGCCATGGCCTCGATGCCGGTGGCGCCCAGGAAGATCGGGATGTCGTCCCGGCTGTGATCCAGCAGGAAGAGATCCCGCTCCAGGTCGAGGGTGCGACGGTAGGTTCGGTGCTGATCGGTTTCCGTGACCAGTTCGTCCAGGAAGGGGGCCACCCCTTGCGGCGCCGGCCGAACCCCGTCGACCAGGAGACCATCCGCGTCAAAGGCATGGTCGATCCCCGAAAAGAGCACCTCGACGGTGGACGTATCGCCCAACTCGCGCATGAAGTGGGCCACGCCGTCTTCAAGCGGCAGAAAGGTCAATCCCCGCTCCTTGAGCACCTGGTTGACCGTCTCGTTGGTGGCCATACCGGCGCCTTCCCAGGCGGTCCAATCGAGGATCTTGACGATGGTTTCGGGATGCGCCGCGCGAAACTGCTGGAGCATCTTCCCGATCATGTCGTTGGCCGCGGTATAATCCACCTGACCTTCGTTGCCCAGGCGGGCGGTGACCGAAGAAAAGGTCATCAGATAGCGTGGGGCCTGGTCACCCAGGGCCGACATGAGATTGGCCAGGCCCATGACTTTGGTGTCCAGCACCCGGTCAAAGGAGGCCAGTGTCTTCTTGGGAATAAACTGACTTTCTTCGATGCCGGCGGCATGCAGGACACCATCCAGCGGACCGGCCGCTGCCAGGACTGCGGCCACGGCCGCCGTATCGGTCACGTCCACGGCATGATAATCCACGCCCGCCCCCAGGGCCCGCAGCGCCGCAAGATTGGCCGTCGAGGCCCGCAGACCAAGGGTCCGGTTGAGGGCCTGTTTGATGGCAATCGGCTTGGCCCCGGGCATCTTGGATTTTAGCTGCGCCATAATGGCCGGTGCTTCGATATCTGGATCGGCCAGGGCCGGATCCAGATCATCGAGATTGCTGCGGCCTAAAATCACCAGCCGGATTTTGACAGACGATACCAGTGCCTTTAGGATTTCAAAGGTGATACCGCGCGCGCCGCCGGTCACCAGCAGGGTGTCCCCGTCGCGGATGAAGCGCGTCTGCGTTTGCGGTGCCTTGGGGCTAAGCTGCAGGACCCACTTCTTTCCGTCGGCGTAACCGCATTCCACCCGCGGATCGCCGGAAAGGACTTCCTCAAGCAAGGTTTCCAAGAGCGTTTCCATTGCTTCGGGGCCGCCTTCGGCGAAGTCCACCACTTTGACCAGGGTCTCCGACAGTTCCTTGTTGACCGTTTTGAGCAGGCCGGCCACGCCGGCCATGAGGGGATCAATGGGACCGTTTGCTTCCCGGTAGGGAAAAACCGTCGAATGTAGCGATGGCATGGCGATGAAGGTCCCCGGTCGATCGAGCTGGTCGTAGAGGCCCTGAATCAGACGGAAGAATGATGTCAGGCCGCCCCTGAGGCGATGGCGATCCGGAATGGCCGAAGGGGTGTATCCCTCCAGGGGGACCAGGTGGATCACACCGTCGACGCGCGCCAGGCTATCCCCGACCCGGGTCAGAGCGGCCGGCAGATCCTTTAGATCCTGCCAGTTGCAGGGGATGTCGGCCGTATCGCCGCCACCGACGATCAGGGCCTGTCCGCCCCGGGCGACGATTTTATCGGCCAGCATTGGGGCGTAGGGACCGCCGCGCGTGGTGATGAGGATCTTTCGATCGGCCATCGACATCTGCGGGGATGACTCCGGTGTGACCGGTATCGCCGTAACGACCAGGCGCTTTACCGGGTTTTCCGGGCCCGTCGTCGCGGTCGGTGCCGTGGTTTCGCGTTCCGGTGCCGTTGCCGGACCGGCTGCACGCGTATCGCCGGCCGGGATCTGCCGGGCGAGGTAGTCGGCCAGCTTGGCGATGGTGTTGAGATCGCGCAGCTTGAGATCCTCGGGGACCTCGAGGCCGAAGTTCTCCGAGACCTTGCCGAAGATCTCCACCTGTTTGACGGTGTCGATGCCCAGGTCGGCTTCCAGATCGAGGGCGTCTTCGAGCATGTCGATGGTGTAGCCGGTCTGCTCGGCAATGATGGCCTTGACCGTGTCGCGCACGTCGGGGCCGGGGGCCGGTGTCGGTGTTGGCGGGGCGCTGGCGGCCGGCTGGGCCGGCGGCAACGATTCCGCCACCTGAGCGACGGCCGGCGCCGGTTTCGGTGGAGCGTCGGTGACCGGTGAGATGACGCTGGGATCGATGCACAAGGTATTGTTGATGGTGGTCAGGCGGGGCCGCTTGAGCCCGCTGATCTGCTGCAGCCAGGTTTGGTACTGTGGGTTCTCGGCGGCCTGGTTTTCTTCCATACGGCGGATCATGAGGAAGGCGAAATGGGATCCGAACCCGGCCGCGTAATGCAGACCGTAATCGTAGTTCCCCTTGGTCGCGTCACGACTGAAGCGCAGGTCGGCAAACTCTTCCGGAATATTGGTCAGATTGGCGATGGGCGGTACCTGGCGCTGCTGGAGGGCTTTCACCATAACGGCATCTTCGATGGCGGCGCCCAGGGTGTGCCCGGTGTAGCCTTTGGTATTGGTGATCGTGATGTCGCGGTAGTGATCCGGGAAGGTCTTCTTGAGGGAGGCCACTTCCGCCGAGGCGCTGCCACCCCGGGCCGGTGTAAAGGTTTCATGGGACATGAAGACCATTTTGCGGGTGTACGCGTCGCGATCCAGCCCGTGGCGTTTTTCCACCCGACGGACGAAACCCTCCATCGTTTCGGTCAGGTGGTCGAGGTCAATCTGGGTGGCATGATAGGCGCTGTTGCCGATGTAGGTGCCCAGAATCTCGGCCTGACCGTTCAGCCCCCGCTTGCGGACCTGATCTTCACGCTCCACGATGAGCGACACGGCGCCGGCGCCGAGAATGGTGCCATTGCGGTCCGCATCGAAGGGTTTGGCTGCTTCGGACACCAGATTCTTGATGCTGGCCGCCCCCAGGGCCAGGAAGCCGGAAGCGATCCAGGGGCTCTGGGTTTCGGTGGTGGAGGCTTCGCCCCCGATGACGACGACCCGCTCGCAGCGTCCGGTGCGGATCCAATCCTCAGCCACACCGATGGCCTGGGTCGTGGAGGCGCAGGCACCGCTCATGAGCATGTTGGGTCCCTTGGCCTTGATCAATTGGGCGAAGTGGGCCGAGCCCAGCGGCACGACATCAAAAAGGAGATTGCGCTCGAACTGGTAGGTACCGTATTTCTTGCGCCGCTCCTTGATCTTGAAAAACCAGTCCGTGATCTGCGCCTTGATTTCGCCGTCCCGGACCGATTCCATCAAGTGGTAGTAAATATTTTCAAGCTCCTTGTAGGGGCGCACATAAAATTTGTTGTAGTAGTACTTATTGAGTTGCTCGATGAGGGTTTCAAATCCCGGAAAGAGGGAGGTCATGATGACGCCCGTGCCGTTTTGCAACTCGCGCGGCAGGGCGTAGCCGGCGGGAATGTATTGCCCGGTGGAGGTTTTCTTGTGCTGTAGGACCATCGGAATCCGGGCGTCCTTAAGTGCCTCGATGCCGGCGGCAATGGACAGGGAGATCGTGATGTCGTAATCGAAATCGACCCCATATTCGTTTTTCAAATTGAAGTAACCCAGTTTCCCGGCCAGTTGGATGACGTCTTTGGTGTCCGTAATTTTCAGGAAGCGGGCGTTGCCGTCGGGTTGTTTGAACACCCGGGTGATGTTCATGTCGACAATTTTTTCTTTTTCCTGGGCCGAGAGGGGCTCGATAAAATTGTTGCCGTTGATGATACTGTTGAAGTTGTTGGCATTGAAAACCTTGTTGCCGGTGCCCGGCAGACCGATGGCCGTGCCGGCAATGACGGTCTTGCCCAAATAGAAGTTGAATTTCTCGACCTCCCGCAGGGACTGCTCGCGTTTTTGTTTTAAGTATTCCTGGTAGAGGACCCCGCGCAGGGATTCTTTGTTCTGATCCAGAAAGGCGTCGAAGTCGGCGGCGTCCGTCATGGAGGGCTGGCGGCGGTCCTCCGGCGCCGGGTCGGGGACCCCGGCCGGGGGCGCCGTCGCCGGGAGCCCTTTTTGGGCCAGCAGCCCTTGGTCTTCCAGATGCGAGGTAAACGCTTTCAGGGAGATCGCTTCACCGACCTTGGCGTTCACCGAGGGTTGGGCCTGGTAGTCATCGATGGGGATGTTCTTCAACAGATTGACCAGGATGCGTCCGGGACCGATTTCGTAGAATCGTCTGTGGCCGGAGCCATGCAGCCGCTCCACCGACTGAATGAACTCCACCGGGGAGACGATCTGTCGCACCAGGAGCGCCTTGACGGCTTCGGGATCTTCGGGGTAGGGCGATGCGGTCACATTGGAAATGACGCGGCTGTAGTCCACCGGATGGAAGGTGACCCCCTGCAGGTAGACCTTCATCTGCTCGGCCGCGCTCTCGAAGAGCGGCGTGTGAAAGGCGCCGGACAAAGCCAGGGTCTTGAACATGACCTTGGCCGTTTTGAGATAGGCCCCGAAGGCTTCGATGGCCTCCTTGGCGCCGGATACGCCGGTCTGCTTGGCGCTGTTCTTGTTGGCCACATAGATGTCCCGGATGCCCGAGGCCCGAATCAGCTGGAGCACGCTGCGGGCGTCATTGAAAACCACCATGATGCGGCCCGGGCGGACTTCGGTGGCGGCCTTCATGAAATCGGCCCGTTTAACGATGAGTCGCATGGCCGTTTCGAAATCGAGCATACCGGCGCAGTAGAGCGCTGAGTATTCGCCCACACTGTGGCCGATAAACCGATCCGGTGTAAAGCCCCGGGCGGCCAGTTGGGTATAGATGGCCGCCGAACTGAGGAAGACCGCCGGCTGGGTGTTTTCGGTCAGGTTCAGCCGGGGGTCTTCGCCGAACATAATCTCCAGCAGGCTTTCGCCGCGCATTTCCTGAAAGAGGCGGTTGCCCCGGTCCAGGATTTCGCGGATGGTGCGATTGTCGTTGTACAGGTCCTGCATCATACCGCTGTACTGGGCACCCTGCCCGGAAACAAGGGCCACCACACCGTTGGGTGTCATCGGGAGGGAATCCGCGGATTGCAGCGGCTGCGCGTCTGCGGCGGCGACGGTGGCGGCCGGCTGGGCCTCCCTGTCCAGCCAGGGCGGCAGAGCGCCCACCACGGTGTGGCCGTGATTGCCGCCCACACCGTTTACATTGGCGGCGAAAAAAAGCATTTGCCGACGGGGCATTTCCTGCAGGCGTGGGTTGGCCGCCAGGCTGGATTCCCCATCCACAATGGATGTATCGGCCGTGTAGCTGTAATTGGGCAGCAGGTTTTTGGAGCGGTTCATCAGGAGCAGTTTGGTCATGGCCACGGCCGGGTTGGCGGATTTGAAATAGCCGAACTCCGATTTGATGTTGCCGAAGAATACCGGGCGTTGGAACACTTTTTCCAAAGCTTGTTTTTCCATCTGATCGAGAAAGACATTGGCCACGCCGAAGACATCCAGGTGATCGATCTGGCGGGCATTGATGGGCAGCCGGCGGTAGCAGCTTTGAATGGTCTCCCGGTAGACCTTTTCCGATGGTGCCAGGAGGTGTTCGGGGGCCGACGAGTTAAAGTGGCTGTGATGGAACTCCCCGATAATGGGCATCTTGTGTCGTTGGGCATGCTTGTACGTGGTCATGGCGAGTACGGCCGCCCCTTCACTCATGACATAGCCCTTGGCCTGCTTGTCAAAAAAGCGGCAATCGCCGTCGGAAAGCAGGCTCAGGCGCTTGAAGGCCAGCATGACGGTGGGGTAGAAATTGGCGTCCACACCGCCCGTGAGCACGCTTTCAAACGCACCGCTTTGCAAGCCTTTGACCGCCAGCCGGGTGGCCACCGTGGCAGAGGCGCAGGAGGCGTCCACTACGAAATTGGCGCCGTTGCACCCGAAGGTATTGGCGACCCGGCCGGATACGATGTTGGACAGCAGGCCGGGGATGGTGTCTTCATTGTTTTCCGGGAAACGGCGCTGGATCTGTTCTCCCAGGCGGGCGGCCATGCGGTGCTTGAGGTCGTCTTCGATCCCCTCGAGGCCGTTGAGGATGCGCTGAATGCTTCCCAGGCGAACCCGCAGGATATTCTGCACCTGGCGTTCGCCGGGGAGGGTCCCCAGGATCACACCGACCCGGTTGCCCTGGGTGAGCTGGGATTCCAGGCTCGCCGCGGCGATGGCCTGCTGGGCGGCGTCCAGGGCAAAAAGCTGGGCTCGATCCAGTGACCGCGCGGTGGCCGGCGGTATACGGAACTGGACGTTGTTGAAGCGGTAGTCTTTCACCACGCCGGCCTTGACCAGTGGGATATGGTAGTTGGAGTCTTCCGGTTCGCTGGCATAGGCGCTGTTGTGAAAGCGGTCTTCCGGGATCGTGGACAGCACCGATCGCCCTTCGGCTAGATTTTGCCAGAAGGTGTCGACGTCCGGTGATTCCGGCAGCACCACCCCCATGCCGGCAAAGACAATTCGATCGTCATTGAAGTCGTAATCCAGATCGGCGAAGATGCGCCGTGGCAGAGGCGGATCGTCGGGGGTGTGCTCCGACACCACGCAATGGTAGTTGATGCCGCCAAACCCGTAGGAGCTCACGGCCGCCATGCGGGGGCGGTTGTCAGCGACCGTCCAGTCGCGCGCTTCTTCGATGATGTAGAGCGGGCTGTCTTCGATGGCATGGGCCGGCGCCAGCGATTCGAAACGACCGTTGGGGGGCAGCGTGCGATGATTGATGGCCAGGATGGCCTTGATCAGGCCGGCATATCCGGCGCCGCCCAGCAGGTGGCCGATCTGGGATTTAATGGAACTGAGACCGATGGGGCGCTCGCTGCGGTAGACGTTCTTGAGGGTTTCGATCTCCGCCTGATCACCGGCGATGGTGGATGTGCCGTGGGCTTCGATATAGTCGATGTCCGCCACGGTTACCGGGGCGCGCATGTTTTCGTAACAGCGGTTCAGGGCCAGCGCCTGCCCGGCGGGGTTGGGGGCCGCGATCGCCTTGCCTTTGCCATCCGAGCTGGCCCCCAGGCCTTTGATTACGGCATAAATCCGGTCCCCGTCCCGCAGGGCGTCTTTCATGCGTTTGAGGACCACCACACCGGCGCCTTCGCCCAGGACAAAACCGTCGGCCCGGGCGTCGAAAGGGTAGGATCCCTTGGCCGAGAGAGCGCCCATTTTGGAGAAGCCCACGAAGGACTCCGGGGCCAGGTTGGTGTTGACGCCGCCGCTGACGACCATGTCGTATTCACCGCTCAGAAGCTCCTTGATGGCGCAGTCCAGGGCCGCAAAGGATGTCGCACAGGCCGCATCCACGATATAGTTGGCGCCGGTGATGCCCATGTGATGGGCGATGCGGGAAGCTTCGATATTGAGCAACTGCCCGTGGACCGGCTCGTAATCCATCCCGTTGGCCATGCCTTCCTGCAGGGCGTCCAGCACTTTGGTGCGGTCGCCTTCCGCCAGCGTGTTGAACTCTTCGATCTGTTCCAGGTAGTGACGCAGTTCGGGGTACCAGTATTTGAGATGGAGATCATTGCCCAGCTCATTGCCCAGGCAGGTGGCCACGATGACCGCCGTGGATGCCCGATATGCGGCATCCATGGTCAGGTCGTCGTTCAGGTAGCCGGCATCCGCCACGGCCCGATAGGCCGCTTCCAGGATCATCTGCTGGCTGCGCGAGAGGCGCTGCGCCTTTTCGGGCGTATAGCCGTAGCGCTGGTGGTCGAATTCGAAGTCGCGGACGATGCCCGCAATCTTGGTGTAGCTCTTGTCGGTGGCCTTGCGGTCCTCGTCGAAATAAAGCGACGCATCCAGCCGATCGGCTGGCATCTCGCCTATGGCATAGGCTTTGGCGATGACATTTTCCCAGAGCCGCTGCGGGCTGTCGGCATCCGGGTAGATGCAGCCCATGCCGATCACGGCGACTTCATCTTCGATTTCGTGGCGGGGGCTGGTGAGGATTTCGAGGGCATTCAGTTGGCGGTGCAAGACGCTTTTATGATTGAAAAAGGAGTGGTGAATGTCCGTGATGGTCGTGCTGCAGGGATAAAAAGCCAGTCCGTCCCCGACCATGAAATTGCCTTTTTCGAACTGCTCCTTTTCATCGTAGTGCAGAAAGCAGACTTCGCCGGATTCACTGTCAAAGTTCGGGCAAAAGGCTTTGGCGCCAATTAGTAGCGATCCGATATTATCTTTTTCGAAGGCCTTCTTGCGATCTTCCAGCGGCAGTCCCTCACGCATGCGGTGATGTTCGTTTTCGATCATCCGCTGAGAAAAGGGGGTCGCCACCGTGCGGGAAGCCAGCCCGACCGTATGGCCCATAACGATGGTTTCATCACGCTGGCAGATGACATCTTGGTAGATTTTCTTGATCGCACCGGTTTCGATGATCTCGCAGGAAAAGAGATAGGCCGTACCCACCTGGATGCCGATTTTAACCCCCCGCCCGGCCAGTTGGGAGGTCATGCCGGAGATAAAGTGCGGTGCCAGATCGGTGCCGATGCCGCCGGCAAAGATCATGGTTTTGTCGGCTAGCTGGTCATCCGAAAGGGCGCTCATTTTCTCCATGGCCAGTTCCCAGAGGACCATGCTGCCCAGGGTGCCCACATGGCCGCCGGCCTCGGTGCCTTCGAAGATGAACCGCTTGCAGTCCTTCTGCAGGGCGTTATCGAGCATCATCAGGCTGGGGGTGTGAAGATAGGTTTTGGTTCCGGCCGCTTCCAGCTCTTTGACCTGTGATGGAATACCGCCGGCGAAGAGGGCGAAAGGGGTCTCGTATTTTTTGACCGAGGCCAGATGTTCGGTGATGGTCTGGTTGAAGGCTTCGATGCCGATCATGCCCGCGCCGAAGCGTTCGACTTTTTTCTTGCCGGCGGCCAGCATGTCGTCGGCCAGGTCGGCGGGCAGGTTACCCAGGGCAAAAAACGGCAGTCCGCCTCCCGCAAAGACCGCGGCGGCGAAATCGGCGTTGTCGCTGACGTTGGCCATGGGGCCCTGAATAATGGGGTAGCGGGTGCCGTGTTCCCGGGCCAGGGCTGATTCCGCGCGCATGGGATCGTGCGCGTCGACCGCCTGTAATTGCGCGCCGATATGGGTGAAGAGCCCGTGCAGCATGTCTTTAACGGTTGTGCCGTAGCGGGCGAAATGGCGGGCGAAGACCGCGTCCTGCCCCAGATAGAAGAGGCTCTGGAGGGGGGTGTCGGTGGACACATTGAGATCCGCCATATGGGTTTCGATTTCGCGGTACAGGGTGGCGTCGGCATTCTCCTCTCCCGCCAGAACGATTTCGCGGTCCCGCAGGGTTTTGACAATGCGCGTGCCCAGTTTGGCGAAGAAATGATAGCGGACATTCAGGGATTGTCCGATGGTGGTGGCGTCCTTTTCCTCCAACTGGCGAATGACGTCCTTGTAGACCGGCGCCAGGGGGGCTTCTTCGGCCAGATAGAGCTGATTGTCCAGGACGATGCCTTCCGCGCCCATGGCAAAAAGACCGGCGGCGGTATGCCAGCCGACACCGCCGTGGACGAATACCGGACGATCGCTGTTTTTCAGATACCACTGCAGGAGGATGAACGCGGAATAGCGGGACACCTTGCCCGGGCCTTCATTGCCTTTGGTAATAATCCCGTGCGGGTCGATCCGCTCCAGTTCGTCCAGCAGCTTGATGTCTGTGGCTTCAATAAAAAAGCGATAGTCACGGTTGTTGAACTGCAACCCGGACAGATCCGCAGATGAACGGTAGCTGAAAACGATCAGATCCAGATTGGCGATACTGTTGGTCTCCAGATAATCGCGCAAGGCCTGGTTGTCCGCCGCCAGACGCAGCCCGAAGATCAGATCGGCCTGCCCCAGCTGTTCGATCATCTGGATGGTGTCGGTATTGGTGAAAAATTCCGTGTCTAAAACCGGCAGAGCGCCAGCGGCATGGATGTGGCGGAAATAGTCCGCATCAAAGACCTTCGGTGGGTGATAGGCTAAAACGGGCAATCTGGAACTGATTCGTCGCGTAATCATGCGAAATCTCCTGGTCATGCTGTTTTGCGATGTGCAAGCGCCCGACGGCGGGGAAGGAACGGTCTGTTGCCTTCGCCGTGGCGATGATGCTCTTGGGCGCCTCATGGCGTCATGTATTGAATACCAAGGGTGATTCCCGGTGAGGAAAACGAGATGGGGTAACCCCCGTGCCTGGGCTCGTAAAAGCACCTATGTCAAAGCAATTCCGGTGCCACGTGCTATTGATGAAATAACTTATTGATAATTATAGTAATCATTTGACTTGAGGATTGGGACGAGCAATTGTTTGGGCCAAGGACAGGCACTGGATGTACATCGCAGCGGCAGTATGTGTACATTGGCCGGCCAGCCTTGGCTTTTCGGGGGTCCGACCCGAGCCCCCGGCTTCGACCCTCCCGGAAATGAACGCGGTCCGCTGAAGATGAGCTGATTAGCTTTCGATGGCCTGAAACGGCGAAGAGGGGACGAAACGACCGTCCATCCGATACCGGGACCCCGGGTGGACAAATCGGCTGCGGGTGACCACGCGGTTATCCGACCAGGTGCGGCGGTAAAGCACCAGGCAGGGTTCGGCGGGGCTGATCTCCAGGAGTTTTTGGGTGGGCGCATCCGGGAGCACGGCCTCGACAATGTGCTCGGCCTGGGAGACGGGAATGGCATCCAACAGATAACGGCTGGGGGTGATGGTGGTGAAATCCTGCTCCAGAAAGTGCGGGGCCATCGCCGGATTGACATAGCGGTCTTCCAACTGAAGGGGGCCGGCTTCATCCGAATGAATCAGAACCACGTGGAACAAGCGGGCGCCGGCGGGCACCGAGAGTGTCTGGGCCAGCTCCGGGGTTGCCGTTTCAATGGTCTGCAGGTGGACTTCGCAGGAATGCACGCCGCCGCGCTGGGCAATTTCCTCGGCGATGGGCTTGACGTCGAGCAGGGTGGAGGGCGATTGGGATTTGGCCACAAAGGTACCCACGCCCTGAAGGCGTCGCAGCACCCCTTCGGCGGTCAACTCCCTCAGGGCCCGGTTGACCGTCATTTTGGAGGCCCCAAGCTGGGTGATCAGTGTATTCTCGGAGGGCACGCGTGTTTCCGGAGGCCACTCACCGGCACTGATTTTTTCGAGGATATAATTCTTGACCTGCTGGTAGAGGGCCGCGGGCCGCCGGCGGGATAACTGACCGGCCGGTTCGTCGGCCGATGACCGGCTGCTTTTGCTTTCGGTGTCGTTCATCAGACGCCCTTGGGCCCCGCGAAAAGATATTGACAGGCCTGCTTGCTTATATATACAAGCATATATATCTTAATGCGGTCAAGACAATTTTGGTCATTCGGCGGTTTGGAGGCGCCGTCTTGGACGTCCTGCCGGTAAACCCGCGCGAAAACACCATCCCGCATCATCAGACTTCTTCCGGGTCAGGAGGAGCGCATGAACCCAAACGCGCAAACACTTCTCAAAGATCTGCGCATCGGATCGGGGCGGCCCCGGCCGGTCAAGGCCCCTATCGGTGATCAACGCCATTGCAAAGGCTGGCTCCAGGAGGCGGCCCTGCGCATGCTGTGCAACAACCTGGATCCGGCCAACGGGGAGAACCCCGACGAGTTGATCGTCTACGGTGGCATCGGCAAAGCGGCCCGCAATTGGGAATGCTTCGACGCCATCATCCGCACCCTGCTGGCGCTTGAAAACGACGAAACCCTGCTGGTGCAGTCCGGCAAGCCGGTGGGGGTGCTCAGAACCCACATCCAGGCCCCCCGGGTGCTGATTGCCAATTCCAATCTGGTGGGCCACTGGGACAACTGGGACCACTTCAACGAACTGGATAAAAAGGGATTGATGATGTACGGCCAGATGACGGCCGGATCATGGATCTACATCGGCACCCAGGGCATTCTGCAGGGGACTTATGAGACCTTTGGGGCCTTGGCCGACCGGCATTTCAACGGATCGTTGGCCGGCAGGATCGCACTGAGCGGCGGACTCGGGGGCATGGGTGGGGCCCAGCCCCTGGCCATCACCATGAACGGCGGGGTGGCCATCGTGGTCGAGGCAGATTGCAACCGTATCCAGCGCCGCTTGGATACCGGCTATCTGGATGTCAGCACCGATCACATGAGCGAGGCCATCGCCCAAGCCCGTCAGGCAGCCGGAGAGAAACGGGCCCTGTCCATCGGTTTGTGCGGCAATTGTGCCCAAATCCTGCCGGAGATGGTCGCCGCCGGATTCATCCCGGACGTGGTGACCGATCAGACCAGCGCTCATGATGAGCTCAACGGATATATCCCGGCCGGCATTCCCCTGGAGGATGCCTGGCAGCTTCGCTTCAGCGATCCGCAAAAATATACCGAAATGGCGCTGGAAGATATGGGCACCCACTGCCGGGCCATCCTGGATATGCAGGCCAAGGGGGCCGTGGCTTTCGACTATGGCAACAATTTGCGCGGCCAGGCCCTCAAAGTAGGGGTGACCAACGCCATGGACTATCCTGGATTTACGCCGGCCTTCATCCGTCCCCTGTTCTGCGATGGGGAGGGGCCTTTTCGCTGGGTGGCGCTTTCCGGCGATCCCGGGGATATCGAAGTGACCGACCAGGCGCTCATGCAGGCCTTTGCCTACAAAGACAAAATGGTGCGCTGGCTAAAAATGGCCGGAGAGCGTGTTCAGCACATGGGTCTCCCCGCCCGGATCTGCTGGCTGGGATATGGTGAACGGGACCAGGCCGGTAAGATCTTCAACGATCTGGTCCGCGACGGAAGGGTCAAGGCGCCCATCGTGATTGGCCGCGACCATCTGGATTGCGGTTCGGTGGCATCGCCCTATCGGGAAACGGAGGCCATGCGGGACGGCTCGGATGCGGTGGCCGATTGGGCCCTGCTCAACTGCATGACTTCGGTGGCCTCAGGTGCGGCCTGGACCTCCTTTCACGACGGCGGCGGGGTCGGCATCGGCTATTCCATGCACGCCGGGCAGGTTTGCGTGGCCGATGGAACCCCCGAAGCCGAACGGCGTGTCACCGCCGTCCTGCGAAACGATCCGGCCATGGGAGTGATCCGGCATGCGGATGCCGGCTACGAGCGGGCCCTCAAGACGGCTGCTGAACGCGGGGTGAAGATCCCGATGGCCAATGGGACGCGGGATGGGTAAGATGCCCGATCCGATTGCGGCAGACGAAGTCCCTGTGCGCGGGCAAGGTCTTCGATCGCGGCCTTGGATGTGGCCCGCCACAAAATGGCCGACGATCCGGACGCCGTTTCTCGATCGTTAGACGGATACGTCCGATAGGGCCCTTGGCCAGCACGCCCTCCTGAGGTGAGATCGTAAAACGCCAGGCTGGTTTGGAGACGACCCATGAAAAAGATCGTGGAATGTGTGCCCAATTTTTCCGAAGGGCGCAACCTGGAGACCATCGAGGCCATCGCCCAGGCCATCCGTGATACACCCGGCTGCACCCTTCTGGATGTGGATCCCGGGGCTTCCACCAACCGCACGGTCTACACCTTTGTGGGCGCTCCGGAAGCCGTGATCGAAGGTGCCCTGGCCTCGGCCCGGGTGGCCCGGGAACGGATCGACATGCGCACCCACCAGGGGGAACATCCCCGCTTCGGCGCCTTGGATGTCTGCCCCTTCATCCCCGTGGCGGGCGTCACCATGGAAGAATGCGCCACGCTGGCCAAAGAATTCGGGCGCCGCGCCGCCGAAGTATTGCAAGTTCCTATCTTTCTCTATGAGGCGGCGGCCGAACACGAATACCGCCGAAAACTCCCGGACGTTCGTGAGGGTGAATACGAGGGATTGCCCGATAAACTCAAAGATCCCCGCTGGGCGCCGGATTTCGGCCCGGCCGCCTTCGTGCCATCCTGGGGCGCCACCGCCACCGGGGCCCGAAAATTCCTGATTGCCTACAACGTCAATATTCTGGGCACCGCCAACCAGGCCCATCGCATCGCCCTGAATTTGCGTGAGGCGGGTCGGGGGGAGGATGCGCCCGGACGGCTCACAGACGTCAAGGGCATGGGCTGGTACGTGGACGAGTACAACCTGGCCCAGGTGAGCGTCAATCTCAACGATTATGAGGTGACACCCATCCATGTGCTGTTCGAAGAAGTAAAAAAGGATGCCGCCTCCCTGAAGGTAGGGGTAGCCGGATCGGAAATTGTGGGTATCGTGCCGCGGGAAGCCATTCTCATGGCGGCCGATTACTACATTGAAAAAGAAGATCTCTTTGTCCTCGAAGAAGATCAGAAGGTACGCCTGGCCATCGAACGATTGGGTCTCAATGCGGTGGCGCCTTTCAAGCCCCAGGAGAAAATTATCGAATACATCGTGGGCGAGGCCCCGCATGAACCCTTGGCCGGCACTCCCCTGCGGGGATTTATCGAAGAGGTGGCGGCCCGCTCATCCGCCCCCGGCGGTGGTTCGGTGTCGGCGGTGCTGGCGGCCCTGGGCACGGGATTGGGATCCATGGTGGGTAAGCTGACCTATGGGGTCCGCAAGTTCGAGGATCGCGATGCCCGCATGCGTGCGATTATTCCGGTGCTGCACACGCTGACCCAAGAATTGATCCCCATGATCGACGCGGATACCAATGCCTTCAAGGACTACATGGACGGGCGGCGCATGCCCCGCGGCACGGAAGAACAGCGGGCCGCCCGGAGGGCCAAGATGCAGGCCGGCCTGAAAACCGCCATCCGGGTGCCCCTGAAGACCATGCGACTGGGCGACCGGGCCTGGGATGCCCTATGTGACCTGGCCCGCTACGGCAATCCGGCCTCCCGCTCGGATGTCCAGGTGGGCGTCCGCGCCCTTGAGACCGGCATCTGGGGGGCTTTTCAGAATGTGCTCATCAATTTGGAAGGCATTCGCAATGTGGGGTTTAAAAAAGACATTCTGACCGAGGCGGAGGCCATGATGAAGCGTGCCGAGACCAAATGCAGCGAGGTGCTGGCCATACTCGAGGACCGGTCATCAGGTTGACCTCCGGTGATGACGTCTGGCGGGGCCAACCGGGAAGAAATCAACGGCCTCGTATGCCCTTTATGGTAATGATGACCTTTCTTCCAGCGGAAAAGCAAAGCAATCCAAAGAAGCCGCCCGTGTCCTGCGTCTTGGGGCACCTTGTCGTGGCGGCCGAAGCGCACGTCAATTCACTTCGCTCAGCGAGTCCGGGCGCTTTTTTTCGTTCGCCCCGCCGATGTCCGGCGCGCGACAAAGGGATGAGGGCCCAAAACCCGGGTGTCTGCAAAGCGGTTCGGTTGATACCAGATGCCTTCTGTACCCCCGAGAAAGGATCTTCAGGTGCAAGGCGTATCTCTGGTTGACCCCCTGGATCGTTTTTGGTGAACGGCGGCCGAAAAAGTTCGCCATGCGGCTTGCGGATCCTGAGAAACGAGGCCTGCCGGTTGTTCGCGGCGAGGACGATGATGACGCCTAACACCGATAGCGGTTGGTTTACCAAACCATCCATAGAAATGAATAAAACCTATTATGCCCAGAGGCTCAGCGGACACGGCCTGGATCGGGTGTATGAGATTGCCGGCTCCCGGGTGCGGCAATACCTGGCGGCTGAAATCGCTCACGTGCGGGAGGCGATCCGATCTGGCGACTGGATCTTGGAACTGGGCTGCGGCACCGGCCGGGTGCTGGCGGCGTTAAGCGAACCCCTATCTGCGGGACTTGAGATCAGCAGGCCTTACTCTGGGTGCTGCGGCCGCAAGGGTGACGCCCAGGGTGGAGCGGGACACGGGCGGCTTTTGGCCCGCGCTGGAAAAATAACCTTTAAATCAAGCAGCGCGTCGCATCGACAGCCTTATTTCGAGGTCCTCCAGCAGACAGGAGGGGCCTGAATCAAACCCTAACGCAAGTGACGATGACAATGACTATCGCCCCCTTGACGGATGAATGGGATGCCCTGTGGTTGGATTGTCATTTGGCCACCCAGGCCGGGGCCGAACCCTATGGCATCCTCAAAGATGCGGCCCTTGCCGTTAAAGACGGCCGTATTGCCTGGGTCGGGCCGTCCGCCGACCTGCCTGCCGGGGCGCAAGGACGGGCCCGGGTCGTCCACCGCATGAACAGGGCCTGGATCACCCCGGGCCTGATCGACTGCCATACCCACCTGGTCTATGCCGGCAACCGGGCGCAGGAGTTTGAAATGCGGCTCGATGGCGCCAGCTACGAGGCGATTGCGCGGGCCGGCGGGGGTATTCTCAGCACGGTCAAGGCGGTGCGGGCGGCCAGCGAAGACCAGTTGTGCGACCAGTCCCTTGCCCGTCTTGAGGCCCTGCAATCCGAAGGGGTCACCGTTGTCGAAATCAAATCCGGCTATGGCCTGGAAACCGCCTCCGAGCTTAAAATGCTTCGCGCGGCCCGTCGCCTGGGACGGGAAAACCCGGTGACGGTTCACCCGACATTCCTCGGTGCCCATGCCCTGCCGCCTGAATACCAGGGCCGCGCCGATGCCTACATCGATCTGGTGATCGAAGAGATGCTACCGGCCGTGGCGGCAGAGAAACTTGCCCGGGCCGTGGATGTCTTCTGCGAGCACATCGCCTTTTCGGCTGCCCAGACCGAGCGCGTTTTCGTGGCCGCGACCCGGCTCGGGCTTGCGGTCAAGCTGCATGCCGAACAGCTGAGCGATCAGAAAGGCGTTCTTCTGGCGGCCCGCTACAACGCGCTTAGCGTGGACCATCTGGAGTATATGCAGGCCGACGGCGTGAGCGCCCTGGCCGCCAAGGACACGGTGGCGGTTCTGCTGCCCGGTGCGTTTTACTTTCTGGGCGAAACCCGCAAACCACCGGTGGAACAATTACGCCGCGCCGGGGTACCGCTGGCCCTGGCCACGGACTGCAACCCGGGAACCAGTCCCTGCACCTCGCCCCTGCTCATGATGAACATGGCCTGTATCGATTTTGGCTTGACACCGGCCGAGGCCCTGGCTGGATTCACGGTGAATGCCGCCCGGGCTCTCGACATCGAAAAAGATTACGGCACCCTGGCGGTGGGGAAGGTTGCCGATTTGGCGGTGTGGGATATCGGTGCACCGGCCGAACTGGCCTATCGACTGGGGGGCAACCCCTGCCGGGCGGTCGTTAAAGCCGGAAAGATAATCATCGAGAGATGACCTTTTTTTCGCGAACCCAAACGATTACCATCAAGGAGAGGAAAACACGGTCAAAAAACTGAGTGTCCTTGCGCTGGCTGTTTGTCTGCTGGCGGGGATCGGCCGCCGAAGCCCGGGCATCGACGGATATGATCGATGCCGGTTTAGGGCTGACCCGAACAGAATAGAAGTTGTTTGGGCATGAATGTTATCCCAAGGGATCAGATTCAGACACGCGCACGCTTTACCCTTAGCCAAGATGGGCAGGCGTTTGAGGCCTCCCGTGGAAGGCATTCCGGCGCGCTGCGGTAGGCCTGCGACCGCAAGCGCCCGTGCACGCCGGAGAGGGACGCCGCGGGCTTGTCCCCGGGGTGAAAGTGGCATGTGCTTCGTTCTGAAATTGCCGCCCACCAGGAGTTGCCGGACACATGGGCCGCAACCTCTATTGAAGACATGGAACCAAATCAGCAAAACAAGTGGGCCTCAATATGTTCAGGGAATGTTCGGGTCAGGCCGAAGGGGGTGCATGCGTGCGGCGGATCGCCTGGATGACGTCATCGAGTGTTTGAAGAAATCGTGACCGATCACGCTGTTTCAAAGGAGGTGGTCCGCCCGTCATCTCGCCTGTAGCGCGCAGGTCGGTCATCAGTGCACGCATCGCCAGGGCACCACCGATGTTGTCTTCCGTAAACGGCTTTCCATTCGGGCCAATCACCCCTGCGCCTTCCTGCAAACAGCGGCTGGCCAGCAGAATGTCTGCCGTGATCACGATGTCATGGGGCTGCACATGCTTGACAATCCAATCATCGGCGGCGTCGAAGCCGCCGGACACGACTTCCAGGACAAGCCCTTTTTGATTCGGAACACGCATCCGGGAATTGGCGACCAAGGTAACCCCGAGCCGATAACGGCTTGCCACACGGTAGACTTCCTGCTTGACGGGGCACGCGTCGGCATCGATAAAAATGTGCAGCAATTAAGCCTCCTCACGATCCATACCGAACTTTCCCGGGATCATCGTAAGCCATGCTTCTGGCGCACGCCGGGTGAATCCGGGGAATTAATGTTCGACGGTCAAAGACCTGGGGCGTCCAACGGCGGCGCCAGGCAATATCCGTCCAGGGTACCAAATGGCCGCAGCGTTTTTAAAACCGATCGCGACCCCAATTTTTTCTTTGGCTATCGGCACTGAGCTTCGTCTCCAGTCCGCGTCAACCTTGCATGGGCCTGTGGCCTGCACCCGCTGCTGAAGAATCGATCCGATGGGAAATCCCGGCCTGCGCCAATCCCCGACATCGCCTAAATCGCCAACGAAAGCCCTCGTTTGCACAAGGGTCGCACCCATCCTTTTGGAAAAGGAAATCCTTTATTACCGTATTTTATCCAACAGGTTGGCCATTTCGCTTATTTGTATGGCTTGGGAATAACCCCCGCAGAATCCATATTCCTGATAATTCGCCATGATGGATCGTTCGCATCGCCGCTGGAAACAGCTGCTTTGACCTTAGGATCAATTTCCAATAACGTTTTTAGGGCCTCTGCGCCTCTTCGATGGGGTCTAGGGGGGTTATCTCACCGATTCAAAGGGCGCCTGTGGGGGGATTGGGAGGGGCGGCGCACCTTCTTTTTTTCTTCCCACCAGCGCAATTTAAAACCCCCTTACCCCGGTCCTTGTAAAATGGAGACACATGGAAGCGTGGATTTGGAAAGCTAACGCCCCTAACATTTCTGCTGT
>JASFFM010000024.1:0-20018 GCA_050124295.1 Desulfobacterales bacterium
CTCGGCCACATGCTGCATCAAGGGCGCCAGGCCGCCGGTGGCAATGACCTTTGGTGATCCACCGATCTCGCGGACCATGCGCTTCACCATTCCGTCTACCAGGCCCGCATATCCGAAAATGATCCCCGCCTGAATCGATGTGACCGTATCTTTGCCGATAACAAACTCCGGCGCATGGAAGATATCGACCCGAGGCAGTTTGGAGGCCTTCTGAAAAAGGGCCTCGGAAGCAATCTGGATGCCGGGACTGATGGCACCGCCCATATAAGCGCCGCTCCCGGAAATCGCATCGAAGGTGGTGGCCGTGCCAAAATCGATAATGACCATACTGGAACGATAGCGGTGATAGGCACCCACGGCATTGACAATCCGATCAGCCCCTACATCGTTGGGATTGTTGTAGAGAATCGGCATGTCGGCACAGTTGCGGGGATCGACCCACTGGGGCGCATGCCCTAAATGCTTGTGGCAGAATGCTTCCAGAATCGTCACCATGGGCGGTACGACACAGGAAATTACCGTATTGCGAATATGAGCAGGGTCGATGCGGCTCATATGCATGAGATTGGTCACCAGCACGTTGAATTCATCTTCGGTGGCATTACGTTCAGTGCGCACACGCCAATCTTGAATCAGCCTTTCTTTCTGGTAGACGCCCAACACCGTATTCGTATTACCCACGTCGATGACAAATATCATGGTATCAACTCACCTCCTGGGGTTGGTCTGGGAATCCGCTTGCGGCATTGCGAATGGCATCGATAATCTTCAATGTCGTGCGGGTTTCGGCAACTTCGTGCACCCGGACAATATGAGCCCCATTCAAGGCGGCGGCCGCGACAGTGGCTTGCGTGCCGGTGGCCACGATGGGCAGATCGGCCCGAATGTCTTTTTCATAGGGCGGTTTTAGGAGATGCCGGATAAATGCTTTGCGTGAAGAACCCACCAGAATAGGACAACCCAGCGCATGCAAAGCCGGCAGGTGATGTAGCAGTTGCAGATTGTGGTGAAACGTTTTCCCGAATCCGATCCCGGGATCGACGATAATCCGACGGGCATCGATGCCGGCCTGAATGGCTGTTTCGATCGCTTGGCGCAGGAAGGCGCCTACTTCTGCCACCACATCTTCATAGACGGGGTCGATTTGCATGGTTTTGGGAATGCCCAGCATGTGCATGAGGATAATGGGCACTCCGAATTTCCCGGCGATCTCCGCCAGCGCCGGATCAACGCGCAAAGCACTAATATCGTTGATGATGGATGCCCCCGCCTCCAGGGCTTGCCGGGCGACTTCGGATTTGGTGGTGTCAATGGAGATTGGAATGGATCCGCGGCGGGCCAGCGCTGTTATGACCGGGATGACCCGGCGCAATTCTTCATCCTGCGGCACGGCCTCGGAAAAGGGGCGCGTAGACTCACCGCCGATGTCGAGGATATCGGCACCCTCGTCCATCAGCCGGAGTCCCTGATCGATCGCATCGTCACGACCCAGAAAAAGACCACCGTCAGAAAAAGAATCCGGGGTCACGTTTACGATGCCCATCACCAGCGTCCGGGGGCCCATGATTAGCCGGTGGTCGCCCCAGGCCAATGTGAATGGCTTCATCCGTTATCGCTCTCCTTGTCTTCGGATGAATCTTCAACCGAGGCCGCACGCGTGTCTTCCGCTTCCGATGGCGATGCGGTGGAACCTTCATCGGTGGCGGCCTTTTTTTCCTTTTCCTGGGAGGAGATGTATTCGTGTTTGGAGGGAAATTCGAAACCGGGACGCAGCTCCAATATGATAGCATCCAGCTCTTCACCCATAACGGTCTCTTTTTCCAGTAACACTTCGGAGAGACGGTGCAGGATATCAATGTTGTCTTTGAGTACCGTCGTGGCGGTTTGATAGGCTCCGTTGATAAATTTGGCAATTTCGTTGTCAATACGCCGGGCGGTGTCCTCGGAAAAATCTCGATGCTGGGCAATCTCGCGACCGATGAAGATATGTTCCTCGCCCTTGGCGTAAGATAGCGGTCCGAGCTCGCTCATGCCCCAGGAGCGCACCATGCGCTCGGCCAGGTCTGTGGCCTGTTTGATGTCACCGGCGGCACCGGTGCTGATACGGTTGAAAATTAACTCCTCGGCCACCCGGCCGCCGTAAGCCACAGAAAGTTCGCTTTGCAGCTGGTCTTTGTACTTAAAGTCGCGTTCCTCGGGCAGGAACCAGGTCACGCCGGCCGCCCGCCCACGTGGGATAATGGTCACTTTGTTGACGGCATCGGTAAATGGCAGAAAACGCGCCACCAGGGCATGCCCAGCTTCGTGGTAAGCGGTGGTCTTTTTGTCCTCCTCGGAGATAACCTTGGATTTACGCTCCAGTCCCATGTAGACTTTATCCTTGGCCTCTTCGAAGTCCATCATGCCGACCCGTTCTTTGTCTTGCTTGGCGGCCAGCAGCGCGGCCTCGTTGACCAAGTTCTCTAAGTCGGCGCCCGAAAAACCCGGTGTGCCCTTGGCCAGTGTCACCGTATTGACATCGCTATCGACAGGGGTTTTTTTCATGTGCACGCGCAGGATTTTTTCGCGTCCTCTGATGTCCGGCAACGAAACGACCACCTGCCGGTCGAAACGACCGGGACGCAGCAAGGCCGGATCAAGAACATCCGGCCGGTTGGTGGCAGAAATCAGAATCACACCTTCGTTGGACTCGAACCCATCCATCTCCACCAAGAGCTGATTGAGGGTTTGTTCCCGCTCATCGTGGCCGCCGCCCAGCCCGGCGCCACGGTGCCGGCCGACCGCGTCAATCTCATCGATGAAGATGATACAGGGCGCATTTTTTTTGCCTTGCACAAACAAGTCACGAACCCGGCTAGCCCCTACCCCCACAAACATCTCAACGAAATCAGAACCGCTGATCGAAAAGAACGGCACGCCGGCTTCACCAGCGATCGCTCGCGCCAGCAGCGTTTTACCGGTACCAGGGGGCCCCATCAGCAAGACCCCTTTGGGAATGCGGCCACCAAGACGCGTAAATTTTTTAGGATCACTTAAAAAATCGACGATTTCTCCAAGCTCCTCCTTGGCCTCATCGATGCCGGCCACGTCTTCAAAAGTGACCTTGGCGGACTGATCGGAGAGCAGACGCGCCCGGCTTTTACCAAAACTCATGGCCTTGCCGCCGCCGGATTGCATTTGGCGCATGAAAAAAATCCACACCCCGATGAGGATCAGCATGGGAAACCAGGATACCAGAACAGACATGTACCACGGCGATTCGGCCGGCGGTTTGGCCGTGATGCGAATGCCTTTGCTTCTTAATGTGGTGATCAGATCTGGATCATCCGGCGCGTATACCCGGAATTTATCGCCCTTATCGTTGACGCCCGTCAATTCCTGGCCCTGAATCTCTACTTCCTGCACCTGTTCGTCGGCCACCATAGCCAGGAACTCGGAGTAGCCGATCGGTGTTTCCGCCATACGTTGTTCACTGAAAATCTGGTACAGCATCACGAACATGAGCGTTATAACGATCCAAAGCGATAAATTTTTGTAGAACGGATTCAAAAGAGCGGCCCTCCTGATTAAATTATGGAAACAATAGTAAACACTTGAAATTAACCATCCTGCCCTGATAGGCAACCGGTCACTTCGACTTTCAGCCACCCGATCGTCGCCGGCCCAATTTTGCCCCATTCGCCCTGTCGCAAACCGACGATCCAGAGAATCCGGTCGCCGCTGACCAAGAGGGGATAGCGCCGACGGTGTTCCCGCGCGATTTTGCGGTCAATAAAAATCTTCTTTATTTTCTGGGTGCCGCCCAACCCCAGAGGCGCCATGCGATCCCCCGGGCGAAAACTACGGATCGTTAAGGGAAAAGGCAGTTTATCCATATCAAAAAAGGCGGTTTGCTGTCCAGTTGCCGGATCAAGGCCTCGCGCTGGCGGGGTCATCAATGTGAATTCAAGCTGCACGCCTGCTTCAGGGATCGAATAGCACCCGGGCCCAGGAATTTGGTATTCGAACCCGGCTTCCTTCGCTGCGAACCGGTCAGCCTCATCCCGGCGATGGTTCCGGGATGCATGCGATATTCGCAATCGGTTGCCTTGCCCCCGAATCACGATCCCATCGGGCAAATCACAGCCCCCGCTTGCAGGTCCTTCCGTGGCCAAATGGCGTGCGGCTTCGATCGCCGCGAAGCCGATACGCCGAAGATTGCCTTTGCATTGCCGTACGGCGACCCTTAGCACCCGTCGTTGCAAGGCCGGATGACATGAGGAAAAACCCCTGCGATCCAACACAAGCGCCGATCGCTGATGCACCAAGGTGATCTGCTTGAGCATCTTTTCGCTAACGTCGGCCAACCAATCCTCTTCGTCCCGTGTGAAGCTCGCCATGCGGCTCAACCCCTCGCTTAGGGCTGGATTGTATTGCGCTTGCAGCAGTGGTAAGAGCTCACGCCGCACACGATTGCGCAGGAAGCGAACATCTGCGTTGCTTTCATCTTCGGCCGCCGCAACCCCAGATCGCGCCAAAAAGGTTTCAATGGCCTTGCGGGGCACGCGAATGAGCGGGCGGATGATAGCAAGATTGCCGACCGTCCCGGAACGCTTGGGCGGTATACCGGACAAGCCCAAAGGCCCGCTGCCGCGTAAAAATCGCATTAACAGCAATTCGGCGTCATCATTTTGGTGGTGCCCCAGAGCAATCCGGTTGTATCCGTGCTTATCCGCGATGGATTCCAGAAATTGGTAGCGCACCTCGCGCGCGGCCTCCTCCGGGCTCAGGCGGCGGGTCTGCCGAAAAGCTTCCACCAAACGTGATTCGGTATAAAAAGGAAGGCCCAAGGCTTTCGCCAGAGCGGCAGCTCGCCGGACGTCGCGGGCGGCGCCTTCGCCCCGCAGACCGTGGTTAAGGTGGGCCGTGCCGATCGTTAAAGCGTTCTTTTCGGCCAGTTGGTGCAGACACAGCAGAAGGGTTGTCGAATCCGGGCCACCGGACAATCCCACCAACACCCGGTCCCCGGTTTGCACCATGCGGTAGGCGGCCATCGTTTGTTCAACGGCTTGGATCAACGGATCGTCCGGGGGCGCGGAAGCAGTTTTCATGGTGGTCATTCAGCCATTTGGGCGTAACCGCCGCAATTGTCACGAATTTGCAGTTATTATAGGTGATTCGATCTGATTAGGGCGGACATCTCGCTAAGTCAAGTCTATTTGATCGAAAGCACTCGAATTTTTACTTGCAAATCCGCCTGGACTTGATGATATTAGTTGCTGTGACGCAAATCACCCGCCAGGGATGATTTCCGCCGGGCGCCGACGCTTTATGGCCGGACCCCGCGCAACAGACGCTTACGAACCTCGTCAGATCCGGAAGGAAGCAGCGATAAGTAAGGCTGGCTGTGTCGCGGGATTTCCGGCCTTCCCGGTGCGGCCGGCAACCCTTGCCCCCTTCCAGGCTTCTTTTAGGACACCCTTGCGATAGTGCATCGCTGAATCCTCCTGCAAATCGGCTAAAGCCCTCGTATATCGCAGGCTTATCGTCTTGACATCGACGCTTGGGGTCTTAAAATAAACAATTGTAAATATCTTGATTAATTCAAACCGTTTCCGGTTCTCGGAAGCGGTCATTGTTTAGGATAATCCAATTTATTTCGGGCTATATTTGGCCCCGGCGATTTCAGCAGATAAAAGCGTGAGGAGCGTCAGCGGCGTTATGACAGAGAAAGAGACGATGGAGGATGTGGCTGAAACCGATCCTCTGGAAACAGACACGACACCGTCTTCACCCCCCCCCCGGCAACCCTCATCGCAGGCAGAGGTATCCGATAACGTACCGTCTTCCGCCGAAGATCAAACGACAGATGACACACCAACTACCGAGCCCACGCTGGAGGAACAATTGGCGTCCGCCGAGCGACTGGCCCAGGAGAACCATGAACGTTTTCTGCGGGCCGCCGCTGAATTGGATAATTTTCGCAAACGCAAGGAGCGTGAGATCAGCGATCTGCGCAAATATGCCAACCAGACCTTGTTACGGGAACTTTTGGGGGTCGTGGATAACCTTGAACGTGCGCTTGCGGCCTCTTTGGAGAGCGATGAGCCGGAAAGTCTCATGGCGGGGGTTGAAATGACGTTGAAGGAACTTCTCAAAATTTTTGATCAATTTGGCGTTCAGCCGATCGAATCCTTGCAGCAGCCCTTTGATCCCAACCTTCACGAAGCGGTCATGCAGGAAGCCAGCGATGATGTTCCGGCCAATACCGTTCTTCGTGAATTACAGAAGGGTTATCTGCTGCGCGATCGCTTACTGCGCCCGGCCATGGTTGTTGTGTCCAAGGAAAGCGCTTAGCTTCAAAACGGGTCATCACCTTGAGGAACACGATTTTAAATACCGAAATGAGACGCTTTATACATGATTTTTAAGGAGGAAACACGAAATGGGCAAAATCATCGGAATTGATCTCGGCACCACCAACTCCTGTGTGGCCATTATGGAGGGCGGCGATGCCAACGTCATTACCAACCCCGAAGGTGGTCGCACGACGCCATCGATCGTTGCCGTCAATGACAGTGGTGAGCGCTTGGTGGGACAGATTGCTAAACGTCAGGCTGTCACGAACCCGGAAAACACCGTTTTTGGTGTCAAACGCCTGATTGGCCGCAAGTTTGATTCCAAGGAAGTTCAGAGTGACATCAAGGTCCTGCCATACAAAATGGAGAAAGCCGCCAATGGTGACGTGCGCATCAAGCTCAAAGACAAGCGCTACAGCCCTGCGGAGATCTCCTCCTTTATCCTCGCCAATATCAAGAAAACGGCGGAAGACTATCTGGGTGAAGCCGTCACCGATGCGGTCATCACCGTACCGGCCTACTTCAACGACAGCCAACGACAAGCCACCAAAGACGCTGGAAAAATTGCCGGGCTGAACGTTCAGCGGATCATCAACGAGCCCACGGCGGCTTCGCTGGCCTATGGTTTGGACAAAAAAGCGGAAGAAAAAATAGCGGTCTTCGATCTGGGTGGCGGCACCTTCGACATTTCTGTGCTCGAAATTGGTGAGGGCGTGTTCGAGGTCAAAGCCACCAATGGGGATACCCATTTGGGCGGCGAAGATTTCGATCTGCGGGTCATTGAATATCTGGCCGATGAATTCAAGAAGGACCAAGGCATCGATGTTCGCCAGGACAAAATGGCCCTGCAGCGGCTTAAGGAAGCAGCCGAAAAAGCCAAGATGGAGCTCTCAAGCGCCATGGAAACCGAGGTTAACCTGCCCTTCATAACGGCTGATGCCAGCGGTCCCAAGCACATGAACATCAAACTCACCCGCGCCAAACTGGAAGCCCTGGTGGCAGATCTCTTGGATAATTTGAATGGCCCCTGCCGGCAAGCCATGAAAGATGCGGGCCTGTCCACCGACGATATCCAAGAAGTCATTTTGGTGGGTGGTATGACCCGCATGCCGGCCGTTCAAGAGAGGGTTAAGAAGATTTTCAACCGGGAACCCCACAAGGGGGTCAATCCGGACGAGGTGGTGGCCATCGGCGCCGCGATTCAGGGCGGTGTCCTCCAGGGTGATGTCAAAGATGTGCTGCTGCTGGATGTCACACCACTTTCGCTGGGTATTGAAACACTGGGCGGCGTCATGACCCGCCTGATCGAAAAGAACACCACCATTCCCACGCGTAAGAGCCAAATTTTCTCTACCGCCGCCGACAGTCAGCCGGCGGTTTCGATTCACGTCTTGCAGGGTGAAAGAGAAATGGCCAGCGGCAACAAGACTCTGGGACGCTTCGAGCTCGTGGGCATTCCCCCGGCGCCACGGGGTGTACCCCAGATCGAAGTCACTTTCGACATCGACGCCAACGGCATTGTCTCTGTTTCGGCCAAAGACTTGGCCACTGGCAAAGAGCAGTCCATCAAAATAACGGCCTCCAGCGGCCTCTCGCAGGAAGAAATCGACGCCGCCGTCAAGGAAGCCGAAATGCATGCCGAAGATGATCGCAAGAAAAAGGAGTTGGTGGAAGCGCGCAATAATGCCGATACCCTTATCTATTCCACCGAGAAATCGATCAAAGATCTGGGCGACAAAGCGGACGAAGCCATTAAGAAGGAGGCCTTAGAGGCCATCGAGCCCCTGCGCAAAGCCATTGAGGGCGAAGATCCGGAAGAAATCCGCCGTCTCAGTGAAGCCCTCACACAAGCCTCGCACAAACTGGCCGAGGCCATGTACCAGCAAGCATCCCAGGAGGGTGGCGGCGGTCCGGAGGGCGGCCCTCAGGCCGATGCCACGCAAGGTGGCCAGCAGGATGATGATGTGGTCGATGCAGACTTCGAAGAGGTGAATGAAGACAAGAAGTAAACGCTATACTACCCGCAGGCGCCCCACAGTTATTCCCTGTGGGGCGTTTTCGTTTGGGTTGCGCCGGGTTGCTCGCGGGGTTTGTCCCTGATGTGTTCCGCCATCACCATCGGTTCCGGTGCGGCGGCTATGATTTAAGGCTTTTTTCCTCAAGCGCTTGAACAGGGGTATGATGCTAAAACCCTTGTATGACCCGTGTCCAGGATTGAAGATCCGCGCGGCCGTCGGTAGGGCAGGCACATTTACTTTGGCACATCATTCGCGCTAAGGATTTGCAAAAACTTTCTGCAACAAATCCGTCACCCGGGCGGCCGGGTCCTGCCGAATCTTGGCCTCCTCCTCCGCCATGAGGAAAAAAAGGCCTTCCAGGGCTTCCGAGGTCACATAGTCATCCAGATCCACCAACCAATCCGACAGAAAGGGAATGGCGGCTGCACTTTCCTGTAAGCTCTGGTATTGCTGGGTGACACCCACGTCTTCCATGGACTGGTGCACCAGCGGTTTAAACACCTCGGTCAATTCGTCGCTGGTCTTGTCTTGAAAGTAAAGCGTGGCCTCGTTCTTTCGGCCGTTCAGGATGCGCTTGGCATCGTCGAATTGCATCTGTTGGATGGCCTCCCAAAAAATCGCGCGCGCTTCGGGGGCCGCCTGCTCGGCGGCGCGATTCATACTGAGCACGAAGGCGTCCAGCTGATCTCCCATACCGGCCGCTCGCACCAGCTTTTCGGTTTTGGCGATGGCGTCCGGCAAGGGAATTTTGATGCGGGGATGATTGAAGTAGCCATTTTCCCGGCCTGCCAGCTGCACCGCCTGGGCGCTGCCGACCTCCAGCGCCTCCTTGAGACCGTTGACGATCTCGGTGTTGTCAAGTTGTTCCTCACCGCCGAAGGTGTCCACGGCTTTATCAAGAACATCCGACCATCCGCCCGTGGCCTCATTAATGGTCCAGGGGCTGACAAAAACCACCAATAGCACCAACCATCGTAAATTTTGCATGGCTTTTTCCTTATATGTTGATTGATTTCGGCCGCCGTGTGTTTCTATCGTGCCGGCCAACCGCAGGATGAGCTCAGCGGCCCTTCCACTCGTCCAGGACGCCAGCCGTCATGGTCATCGTGGACCATTGCGATGTCTGTTGAAACGATTGTTCCCGGTGCTCACAATCCTTTTGGCCGCAGACCGGGCAATTGCCTTTGCCGCAGGGGTCCATGTGAACCAGAACGCTCTCGGCCCCGGGCACCTCCGCCAGGATGGCCGCTTCCAAATCGTCCGCCTCCCGATGGGCATCTTCCAGCTTCATCTCACGGGGCAGAATCAGGTGGAGATCGACATGGATTCGGGCACCCGCGTTCCAGGCGCGCAGCTTGTGGATATCGATCCAGACCGGTCGACGGTGGGCCTGGATGACTTCGGAAATCTGGTTGAGCACTCCGGGGTCGGCGGCATCCATCAACCCTTGGTAGGACGTCCAAATCAGCCGTGACCCGGTAAAAAGAATATGACTTCCCACCAGACAGGCCACCAGTCCGTCCACCCAGTACCAATCGGTCAGTCGTACCAGCACCAGGCCAACGACCACACCCGCCGAGGTATAAACATCGGTGAGGACATGTCGTCCATCAGCCTCCAGGGTGATGGAACGGGTCTTCCGTCCGATCCGCACCAACCCGAGCCCCAGTATCAGATTGACAACGCTGGCAGCCACCATCAGCAGGAGCCCCGTGTCCAGTTCCAGGATGGGATGGGGCGCCAGCAGATCGCGCAGGCCGATCCGAAAAATGCCCAAGGCGGCCAGGATGACCAGGGCACCCTCGAATCCGGCCGAGAAGAATTCGATTTTTCCATGACCATAAGGATGGCTGTCGTCCGGTGGTATCGCAGCCATAATGATGCTGGCGATGGCAAAGCTGCTGGCCACAACATTGATAATGGATTCTAGGGCATCGGAAAGCACCGCCGCGGAGCCGGTCAGGTGATAGACATAGAACTTGACCGCCATCAGCCCGGCCCCCACCAGCAGAGACATCAGCCCGGCCGTGATTCGAATGCGCTGCTGAGGTTGATCGGTCATAACACCTCGTTTGGGGCCGTTTTCCTTCGGACAGCATGGTTCCGCCCTCCCCCCCGCGGGGTCATGCTATTGTCGATGATCGGCGGCGGCGATAAGGCGTTCTAATCGTGCGACCAGCGTTTCCAGGTTGAAATGGGGTGGGTCTCCGATCGTGTCACCAGACTGCCGAAGGCAAAAAATGGCTTTGCGGGCCAGGCGCAGGGCCGCTTCGTCATGGCCGGCTTCCAGGTGCACGTGGACCCCGGCAGCCAGAATCAGCCCCTGCAACCCTTGGCGTGCTCTACCGGAAGCGCTCTGCCAAAGGGGTTCCAGCACTTCATGGGCTTCAAAATAGAGTTGGTGGTAGCACAGGACCGCAGCCTGGGTCACGGGCGAAACGCCCCGCGAGAGGGCTTCACGGGTAGCGGCCCGGTAACGCTGCACGCGGTCCCGGATGTAATCGACATAGGGCCTTTGCGGGTAGCGCTGCATCAAATCAGCCGCACCGCTGCAAAACGGTTTCCCCCGCGCAAGACTGGCCTGCAACCGATGGGAAAGCGCATTGCGTATGGTACGGGCGGCGCGATCGTTAAAGGGGTCGAACCCAGCCACCATCGCTTTTTCCCCGTATCCGTCAAGATCGCCCCCCGCGGCCTCGCAAGGCTTACGCCCGGAGATGATCGCCCTCCAGGGTCTCGATGCGTTCGCGCACGGTAGCGGGCAGGGAGGCTTTTCTGCCCTTGGCATAATTAAATGTGACGATACGGCCGTCGCCTTCGGCGGCGATTTTGCCATGCCGGTGACTCGCCACGGCATAATGCATTTTAAACCCCTTGGATCCCAGTTCCGCCACCCGGGCGCCGACCGAGACCGTATCCGGAAACGTCAGCGGGATTCGATAGCGGCAACGGGTCTCCGCCAGAATCGGCCCCACGCCAGTGGCTTCCATGACCGCCATCATCTCGATGGCACCAAAATAAGCGATGCGGGCACTTTCGAAATAGCGAAAATAGACCACATTGTTCAAATGTTGGAAAGCATCCATCTCACCCCAGGCCACAGGAATTTCGATAACGACCGGAAAATTGCGCCTTAATTGTTCCATAGAGGCTCTCCTGGTCAAGTGTGGCCGGCGTCAGGCCCGACCGCATGAGACAGGGCACAGGCCTCGGACAGCGGTTCGCTGTGGCAGGTCGCCGTGCGATCCAGTTTGATCACCACCAGGGTGATATCATCTTCGAGCTCAAGACCATCGCGAAAATGCTGCAGGGCGTCGATCAATCGGTCCCGAATATCACCGGCTGTATCCCCGGCATGACGTTGGATGATTTCCCGAACACGTTGCCTGCCGAACATCGCGCCGTGCCTGTTGAAGGTTTCCCAGATGCCGTCGGTTGCCAGCAGAACCACGCTGCCGTCGGTCAGCCGGCGGCGGCGCTGCAAGGCGTAACCATAGAACGGATCAACACCCAGGGCAATTCCGGGCCCCGCCAGTTGCTCGAATTGCTCCCGTTGAGGGTCGAAGAGAATTGCCGGATCGTGCCCCGCCCGCACCCAGATCAGATCACCGGCGGCCGGATCGAAGGCTAGGGCTGTCAATGTCATGAACTGCCCGGATGTCCCGATATCCTGAGCCAGTTGCCGGTTGACATCGTTCATCACCTCCGCCAAATCCCCCGGAAGCGAAAAGCGTTGGCGCAGCAGCGCCCGTGCCGTGGCCATCAGGAGGGCGGCGGACACACCATGGCCGGAGACATCTCCTAAAACCACTGCCAGGGGCATGCCTTCGGCCGCGCCGGTGTTATAGTGAATATAGTCGAGGTAGTCGCCTCCGGTTTCATCACAGTAGATACTGGTGCCAGCGATGTCGAGGCCGGCGACCTGCGGAGCGCGGTCTGGCAGAAGATTCTGCTGGACCTCCCGGGCCAGAATCATGGCCAGACGCATCTGTTCCCGTTCCTTGAGGCCTTCCGTCATTTGGTTGACCATGTCGCCGGTATAGCCCAGTTCGTCGTTGGAGGTCACCCGGACCCGCTCATCGAAATGTCCTTTTCGGACCCGCGTGAGGATTCGCGTAATGGCCCTGAAAGGATGGGAAAGATTGGTACCCACCAGGACCCAGAGCCAGAATCCGACGGCGATGAATACCAGAGAATTAATGACCAGCGCGGACTCCAGCCGATCCAGAATCACGGCCGGATTTTCGCCTGAGGCGGACAATCCATAATAGCTCTGAATCGTGGCAAAAAAAGGGATCAAGTTGCAGGCGAACAGCAGGGCCGCCAAACGCACCCGGATACTGACGCGAATCGTTCCGGGAACTTCATAAATCCTGCCTTGCGGGAAAAAGGAAGCGGCCATCTTTTTTTGGAAAATATGCTCCAGGAGAAAGAAAGCCACCACGACCGTGATCAAGCCGATATGCAGGTTGATCGTAAAGGCCCGCCGGACGGTGTGATCCGGTTCACCCATGCGCCAGAAATAGGTGGCCCAGAAGGTGGCCGCCAGGATCCAGATGCATAGATCGAGGGCCACGGCAAAAAAGGGTTCGTTCAGCAGCCGCTGCAGCACCTTCAGGGGGGCTTCAGAGGGCGCCCCCCCATCCTTACGGCAGCGGTTGAGGTAGCGGCGCATCGGCCGCTCATACCACATCAGACTCACAAACCCCAGAAGGAAAAGTAGCGGGGTTGAAACTGCCTGGACGAGGTAAGCCTGGTCGCGGGCGGCGGCCGAAAGGTTAAGGGGTGTCACCAGGTTGGTAATCACAACTGCCGCGAGGAGGTTCGCGCTGATATTCGCCATCATCATGCGGTTTTTCAGACGGAAGCATTGCAGCGCGGTCATGGTGCGCACCTGTCACGTGGCGTTTGATCGACGGGTATCGTCAGGCCCCGGGGGGAGTCGTTGTGGGGAGGCATCCAAGGCGCAGCGGTCAGTTGCCAGCCCGCGGCCGAAGACCGTATGGTGATCAGCCTGCCTTGTCGAGCATTATCATCAAGGGAATAACGTGGCTGTTGCGATCGATTTCGCGGGTGCGGCCCATCTCCCACGACCCGCAGCGATGGGCTCCGTCCAGCAGCTGATCAATATGGTCGACAATCCCCGCCACATCGATGACCGGATGGCGGCTGAAGACATGGGGCAGGCCGTAGGTCAGGCTGCATGAAAGGCATTTCCCCGGACGTTCCAGGAGATGGAAATTGAACTGCAGCCGGTCGGCCTGGCAGCCGTGATACTTGAGTCGAATGTCGTAGGCGCCTTCGCTGGCATCGCCGAAAAGCGCCTCGAAAAATTGATCGGTGCGTTCGGCGGGAAAGAGGCCTTCCAAACGATCCGCCGTGAATAGGGCTTCAAAAGGATCTTTTCCCATATGATCATTAGCCTCCCGTATCCGCTGCGCGGCGATATCAACCCTGATCCGATGGTGCCTGAGACCATGCCGGCCGTCAACCCTTTTCGGATTTAGGCATCGCCACGATATCCCACAGGGTCAACAAGGCCGCCACCCGCATGTACAGGGCCTTAATCGAAAATCCAATGGATTCCGGCAATTGCCGCGGGAGCCTTACGTCGAGCACCGCGGGCTGAGCCCCAGGCAAAATCTTCCTTAGGGCCCCGCAATGACATTGCTAAAAAGCCCGCGCGCGGCCAGCAGGATCGCCCCATCCCACCCGGAACAGCGGATTTGGCCATTGAATGCGCATCCTATTTCAGTCCACCTGTCTTTTCCCGATGTCGCCGCACAAAGTCGGGCCGGCACCAACAACAAGCGGGCCATCATTACCATAGGGAGGTGTAAATTTCAAATCCGGCGCCGATTGCCAAACGACCCTCTTGCTTGACGACCTGGCCCGCATTTCTTACCATGAAAAATCGCCTCGCGGCGTGGTGCCACCCTGCGCTACAACACGGCATTTTTTGACGGGACAGGGAAATGACGTTGCTCGACAACAAAGTCTTCTTAGCGTGCGGATTGGTCTGTGGCCTTCTTTTCAGCGGATTGCTGCTGGTGCGCACAGGCGTCGTATCCCCGCCCGGTGATCCTTCGCCAGCAGCGGTCCTCCAGCCGGCCGGCCGTCTCAACCCTGGGGAGCGCTGGATGAATATCTACCAGGGCGATCGCAAGATCGGCATGACCCGCAGCCGTCTTGAGGGTCTGGCGGAAGGTTACCGGCTGACCGAGAAGGTCACCATGCGGATCAACACCATGGGCCTCGTGCAGGACCTGGCACTCGATTCCAGTGGATGGCTGAAGTCCGATCTGACCCTGGCGCGCTTCAGCTTTACCATGCAATCGGGCCTGTTTACCTTCGCCGCCCGGGGGAAGGTGGAAGACAACCATCTGGTCTGCTGGATCCAGTCCGGCGACAGCGAGCAGCGGCTGCAGATTCCCCTGGATGCCCCCCTATATCTTCCGGCCGTCATTTTTCATGCTGTGGCCCGGACTGGCCTGATGCCCGGACAGCGCCGATCGTTTACGATCTTCGATCCTTCCACCATGGCCCGGGAAGAGATCGTCCTGACATTGCAGGGTCGCGAAACCATTCAGCTCGGGGAGCAGCGCATTTCAGCCCTTAAAGTCCTGATCGCCTTCAGGGGCGTTACCCAGGAGGCCTGGCTGGATGATGGCGGGCAGGTTTTGATGGAAAAGGGACTTCTGGGGATCCGTCAGGTCAGGGTCTCCCGGGAGGAGGCGCTTTACGGGCTGCCAATGGCCGCCAGCGGCGACCTGACCCGGGTGGCGGCCGTCGTGCCTGATCGGGCGGTGGAAAACCCGGCCGCCCTTGCACGCCTCACGCTGCACCTGGAGGGCATCGCGCTGGATCGTTATCCCCTGGATGGGGGCCGCCAGCGCCTGGACGGCAGGCGGTTGACCCTGGTGCGGGAAATCCTCGACAATCTTCCCCAGGATTTTGCGCCCTCTTCCTTGACACCGGATTTAGCGGCCCTGCAGGCGGCTTCCCCGTTCGTGCAGTCGGACCACCGCACGATCCAGGACCTGGCGGCCCAACTGGTCGATCCGGACGCGGCCCCCCTGGCCAGCATCCGCCGAATGGTGGCCTGGATGCAGGCCAATATTGCCAAACGTCCGGTCCTGTCACTGCCCGATGCCTTGAACACCCTGGACAAACGCATGGGCGACTGCAACGAGCACGCGGTCCTGCTGGCCGCTCTGGCTCGCGCCGCCGGCTTCCCCGCCCAGGTGGAGGCCGGTCTGGTCTATCACCAAAACCGGTTTTTCTACCACGCCTGGAACCGGGTCTATATCGGCCGCTGGCTCACGGTGGATTCTCTTTTGGGCCAGATCCCGGCCGATGTTACCCATATCCGCTTTGCCCGGGGCAACACCCATGAACAACTCGACATCCTGCCGCTGATCGGAAACCTGCAAATTCAAGTGGTGTCAATGGAGTATACAGATGAACCGGAACGTTAACGCATGATCGAGCTACGTCAGATTGTCAAAACCTATGGAAGCTATACGGCCCTGCACCGTTTGGATCTGTCGGTGCCGCCCGGAGAAATCTTCGGTTTCATCGGTCCCAACGGCGCCGGCAAGACCACCACCATCAAGATCATTGGTGGGATCATGGCCCCCACGGCCGGTACGGTGCACATCGCCGGGATCGACATGGCGCAGGATCCCGTGGCCGCCAAGCAGCGCATCGGATTTATTCCGGATCGCCCCTATCTCTACGAGAAGCTCACCGGCATGGAATTTATGCAGTTCACCGCGGACGTCTACCGGGTGGCACAGGAAACCTTCCGGCAAAATGCCTTCCGCCTGCTTGACATGTTCGCCCTGGCCGACTGGAGCGAAGAACTGATCGAATCCTACTCCCACGGCATGAAGCAGCGCCTGATCATGTGCGCCGCCCTGCTGCACGACCCGGAGGTGCTCGTCGTAGACGAACCTATGGTCGGGCTGGACCCGGTGGCTATCCGCATGGTTAAAAACCTCTTCCGCGATTTGGCCGCCAGGGGCATCACGGTCTTTATGTCCACCCATACGCTGGCCGTGGCCGAAGACATCTGCGACCGCATCGGTATCATTCACCGCGGTCGTCTGATCGCGGAAGGCACTCTGGAAACCCTGCGGGGGGCTATCGCTGGCGGAGCCCCGGATCTGGAGGCCGTTTTTATCAATCTGACCCAGGCGCCGGAAGCATCCTCCGGGGGAAATCGCCCAACGTGAACGCCGTATTCGACCTGATCAAGCCGCGCCTATGGCCTCTGTTCCACCGGCGCCCCAATGCAGCCGCCCGCAAGTATGTGCGCCTGGCGGTGATGACCACCGTGGCCGGCCTGCTGTGGATCGCCATTTTTCTGGTGAGCGTGCGGGTGCTGAGCCACTTCAGCACGATCGAGCAGATCGGCGCCCTGCTTAACTACAAGCTGCTTAACATGCTGATGGTGACTGCCCTGGCCCTGCTGGTGTTCAGCGATATCCTGACGGCCCTTTCCAAGCTCTACCTGGCGCGCGACCTGCCCCTGGTGCATGCCCTGCCCGTGCCGGCGCACCGAATCTTCCTGGCCCGCTGGATCGAAATCAGCTTCGATGGCTCCTGGATGGTGGTGGCCTTCACCCTGCCAGTCTTTTTGGCCTACGGCATGGTGTTCGGCCAAGGACTTGCCTTCGGCCTGGTTCTCGCTGTCGTCTTGCTTCCCTTTGCCCTTCTGGCGGCAGCCTTCAGCTGTCTGCTGGTATTGCTGGCGGTGATTGTCATCCCGGCCACCCGAATGAAAAATATTTTCATCCTCTTAGGGTTACTGGCCTTCGTCGCGGTCTACCTGGCCATTCGCATGGCCCGTCCCGAACAACTGGTGGACCCGGAAGTCTTCGATAGCGTACTGACCTATGTGGCCTCGCTTCAGACGCCATCTTCGCCCTGGCTGCCGTCCTCCTGGGCCTACAACGCCCTGCAAGCCGCTCTGGAGGGTAAGCCGACAAAGGGATGGCTGGATATTGCCCTGCTGTGGAGCGGCACCGGACTGCTGCTTTTTGTCTGTGTCGGCCTGGCCGACCGGCTTTATTTCCGCGGCTACTCCCGCACCCAGGCCGCCGGCCGCAAATTCCGCCAACGCCCGGTCGGGACCATCCGGCGCCGCAGCCTCTTTTCAGGCCCGCTGCGGGCCCTGCTGGACAAGGAGCTTAAAACCTTCTGGCGCGATCAGACCCAGTGGTCGCAGATCTTTCTGATCATGGCCCTCGTGGTGATCTACGTCTATAACTTCAAGGTGCTGCCGCTGGAAAAATCGCCCCTGCCCACCGTCTATCTACAGAATCTGCTGGCCTTTCTCAATATGGGCTTGGCCCTGTTCGTGCTCACGGCGGTCACGGCCCGCTTCGCCTTTCCGGCCGTCTGCAGCGAGCGAGAGGCCTTCTGGATCATCAAGATTGCCCCCATCCCGATTCGCTCCTTCCTGTGGATCAAATTCGCGATTTACTTCCTGCCCCTGTTGATCCTGACCGAAGGACTGATCGTGGTCACCAACACCATGCTCAGGGTCGCCCCCTTCATGATGGGGCTCTCGGTGCTGACCGTTTTTGCCATGGTCCCCGGCATCGTGGCTCTGGGCATCGGCATGGGGGCCCTGAACCCGAACTTCCGCACCGAGAATCCAGCCCAGGCGGTCACCGGCTTCGACGGACTGCTCTTCATGATCCTGAGCACGGCCTTTATCGGCGCTGTGCTGGCCCTGGAGGCCGGCCCGGTCTATCATTATTTTCTGGCCCAATTGCGGGGACGCCCCCTGCCGCCGCATTGGCTGGAGCGCACCTGGATCAGCGGCCTGCTGGTGGTCCTGCTGTGTGCGGCGGCCACCCTAATCCCAATCGCCATCGGTCGGCGGCGTCTGGAGAAGCGGGGGCTTTGACGGGTGGGGTGCCGGGGAAAAAACCCAAACCTGATGCTTTGTCCGCATCAATCTGGGAGAAGAAACCATGCTGAAAGAACTGCGACAACATTACGACCAGTTGGAGGCCGGGCGCCTCGCCCTGGTCAAACGGGTTCGGGAACTGCCACCCAAAATGGTCAACCTAAAACCGGGCCAAGATCACTGGTCGATCCTGGAGGATGTCCAGCACCTGGTGCTGGCCGAACAGAGAGCCGCCCTCGGTGTCGGAGCGATCCAGGACACGGGTGCCAAGAACCCGGACATGCTGAAGATGGTCCTTCAGGTGCTGGATCAAGATGTGGCCGTGGATGTACCCGACCCGGCGATCTTGCCAGACGGCAAGGTCGAGCTGGAAGACCTGATTGAAGACTGGGAACAGGCCCGCAAACGCCTGCATGATTTTCTGGAAACCTGCGGCCCGGAAGACCTGGAAACGCCGGTCTCAAGCCACCCGGTGACCGGACCATTGACCGTGGTGGATTTCCTGCGCTTGATTGACTCGCATTTCAATCATCATCGGAGGAGGATTGAGGCGGCGGTTAAAGATAATTGATGGGAATTATTTGAGGGGTCGGGGAGTTTTTGAGATTCCCTAACCACCTTAAATTAAACGATATTTTTGACTAGACATAAGCTTCTGTAATTGTTATGAATAATCTCAATGATTTCAACGTGAAAGGAGATTATTCATGGCCACCAAGTCGAACAAGATTTCTGAGCAATGGATTCGCGAAACGCGGGGTGACTTTCGTGCCTTTCTGGATGAAACCGACTTTCCCGATCCCGAACGACTCGGCGAACGTGGCCCTAAATTCAAATATCCCGAATGGCTGATCATGTTCATTGCGATTTTATCGGTTAAATTGAAGATAAAATCCTATGTTCAGATTCATAAAATGGCCCTGCGATACTGGAATATCATCGCAGAGGACATGGATTTGTCACCCATCAGCGAAAGACAGTTGAGGTTCCGTTTAAAAAAAATCCGTCATTTCCCTGGAAAGCCAGCAGCGTTCATTTTTCAGCTATTTCCTGAACTTGAGTAAGGACCGCACGATCAGTGCCGACAAAATGATGAACAAGGCCAAGGGGCCCGTCTGGCACAAGAAACAAAAGGATTTGGGTATTATTCCCAAAGGACTGCGCGGTGTCGATAAAAAGGCCACCTGGTGCAAGTCCAACGCGGATGGCTGGGTTTACGGTCATGGCAGCTTCTCATTAACCTCCCATAAGCATCCGGTTTTAGGCTGCTTCCTTTGGATGCGAAACGCGGCCAACGAAGCCAAGCGCATGTGGCTGGAAACCTACCATCTCAAAGGCAAAGTTGACTACGTGGCCATGGACTCCAAAGCTGACGACGCTGACCTATTCCGTGAGTTTAAACGACAACGACGAATGAACATGATCACCTATTGTCGGCCTAACATGGACAAGACGCGGGTTCGCAGGAAGATGATCAAATTCATGCAAAAACCGAAACATAAGAAGATCTACCGCGAACGCTCCTTTAGAGTCGAACCCATGCAGGGTTTAGTGAAAGACATCTTTGAGTTAGATCGCTGTTGGATGCGAGGTGATGAGAACAATCGATGGATCTTTGCCGCCATGGGTCTAACCGTTCAGATGCATCAGCTTCAAGCCTTCAAGCAGGGTAGATCAACTTGGAATATCAAAGAACGGGTCTTGGGATAAACTCCCCGACCCCTCAAATATTTGGGGCCC
>JASFFM010000025.1:0-19924 GCA_050124295.1 Desulfobacterales bacterium
TGGCCTCGGAGATTGAGCCTTTTATGCATAGGTGCGGAATCCAACCGCCCACAGCCCGTCCCCGACTTTTGAGAGCGATCGCGATTCAGGCCGGTAGCTTAGGCCTTGTGGATGCCCCGGATCACCTGTTCGCACTGCGCGTTGTCCCCTGGATGGGTTCGCCCAGGTCCCTTTGGTCCATCGCGGTGCGGAAGCGGCGCTGCCCGGCCGGTGTCTCCATCACAGCGGCCTCGGCCACATCCTGGGGGGTCCTGCTCCGGGTGGGGGCGGCCAGGGCCTGCTGAAAACGGCCCAAGGTCATCCCGGATACCAGCGCAAAATCCGCCTATTCGGCAATCCGCGACCCATCCCCGGCTTTGACGCAGTGGTCCTAAAAAATGGTGCCAACCCGCCCGGTTTCGTAAACCCAGGGCGGGATGCCAAGGCCCGAGCGTTCGCGGCGGTGGTTTGCGGCGCGTGCCGGCAAGGCCCGCTTGGGGGTGTTGTTCATGATTGAAATCACCGGGGCGTTAGGGGTGATTGCATCAATTCAGACGCAGTTGAACGGACACGATTGCCTGCCTCGTCAACTGCGGCCGGCTGCACTGGATCACGGACTCCTCCCTAGCGCCGTCATTTTTTAAGTTTCTTTCCCACATTCCAGCACTTGCCCAGCGCGGGTCCCAGGCGCCAGTACTGCACGCTGGCCATATCGAACAGCAGGGGGCGCAGTTTGGCGATATCGATTTTACCATCCGTTAGGACCCTTTCCTCCGCGTAGGTCTGCACCAGTTCACCGACAAAGATGTCGTGAGAGGGAAAATCCATCACCTCGTGGAGCTTGAGTTCCATGTTGACGGGGCATTGGCGGATCATGGGCGCGGTTTCCAGTTCACCGTAGAAGAGATCGAACAGGGCGGCCTTGTCGGTTTTCTTGCCCGTCATGATTCCGCAGTAGTCTGTCTCCAGCATGAGATCCTCGGGAGGAAGACAGATACTGAAGGTGCGATTCGCATGGATTCCGGGGTTTGTATAGTGGACTTTGCCGAGCCCGATGGAGAGATACTGGGGCGTGCCGTGATTTAAAATGCCCACATGGGCCACGGCCAGAAAATTGGGTTTGTCGTTGACCGTGGCGCCCACGAGCGTGGTGGGCATGGGATAAAGCGCATTTACCGGTCCGATGGGATTCATCTCCATGATCCTCCTTTGGTTATCGGTTGGGGGTTGATCGGGCCCTTGTCCTGGACCGCCAGGAGCGCGAAACGCGCTTTGCTGGCCGCAAAATTGGCATCCTGGTAGCGGGGATTGTGGTTGCGGAAATCATCCTCGTCCAGGGTCGCGACCGTGCCGGTGAGTAATCCGCCGCCCAGGGGAGACCAGGGCACCCGCGCAATGCCCGGTTCGCGCAAGGTCGGCAACAAGTCGTCTCCCAACTCCCGCCGCCACAGGGAATACTCGCAATGGACAGCAGGGAAGGGATGCACCCCGCGAGGCCTTGCCCTCTGACTGGCGGGGTAATCGTGCACCAGCTTGATAAGAAAAGCCTGGGATGAAGACAATCCGGTAGGCCGGAATTCCTATTCGGCCATGCGGGCGATCACCCGTGCCAGGGAATGGCCGTAAAATAGAGGCCGTTGTGCACAACAAAACAACAGCGGCCGCTTTGATCCGCCCTACCGGTTTGCCGGGGTCTAAAGCCGCCTGCCCTCGCGTGCGCCGGAAGGGCCGGCGGCTTTTCTTATCCGACCGCCCGCAGGTCGCCCTACAAGGCCGGGTGAATCACAACCTGCCACCGATTCAGCTTGCCAATATCCAGCCCCGCGCGATCGGAAACCGTCAGTTGCCAGTCCCCGCTGATCCACTGTCCGGCCAGATTGCCCAGGGCCGGCGTTGTGGCGTTGGTATACGTTTTCACGATATCGTCGGCGCTCCCACCGCTCTCGTGGTGAAGGGCCACTTCGGTCCCTTCCGGTGAACGGATGCTGACCCGTAGATCGGCGATCCAGGTGTGGGTGATGTCGACCGTTAGCTCCACGCTGCCGATGCTGCCGGGCGCATTGGTGGTCAGCGTCCGCTGGATCCCCACGGGGTCGTCGTCGGGAATGTGGGTGCCGGGAAGCTCTTCCAGCACCACCGGCCCCGGCGGCTGGGCAAGCACATCGAATTCGAGAGCCCAGCGGTTAAGCGTGCCCTTGTCGAAATAGGCCAGATCCTGGACCAAGAGAGCCCAATCGCCTTTGGTGCTGTGGCCGTTCAGGGTCGCCAGAGCTTGCACCTCCGAAGGGTCGTACGTGCGCTGGATATTGTCGGCACTGCCACCCTGGTGGCGTTGATGCAAAACCACCCCATCACCCCATGGTGTCAGCAAGGTGACACGCAGATCCCCCCGATAGGTGTGGGATATGTCCAGGGTGACCTTGACACCGGCAATCGTGGCCTCCTGGTCGATGGCGATCACGTCCGTGATGCCCTCCGCCCGATAATCGGGAATATCCACACGGGGGCTCGACTCACCCTGGATCGTCTGTGCCCCGCCGTCGTCCTGAAACAATCGGGTTTTGAAGCTCACGGTGGTGCCCGGTGGATCGATGTCGAAGATATCCAGGTTGGAGGCCGTGCCGTCCCACCATTTCGTGGCCGGGGTGGTGGAATCGGCAAAGCGGTTTCGGGGCTGCCCAAACAAGTCCGTGCCATCGCCGTAGTGATAGCGGCTGGATTCCAGGCGAAATTCGCCGTCGGCCTGCTCAAGCGACAGTTCGTAGTGCCGGCTGGGCGTCATCTGTTCGTGGTTGTTGCTCCCCTCTTCGTCCACATGCCAGACGGCAATCCCCTCATCCGGCAGGGAAGCATCGCGACCGCTGCGGACGCGGTTCTCCAGGAGGAAATATTCCCCGCTATGCTTGGAGAAAATCGCAAATTCATTTTCGCCCGCCCTCAGCGTAATCTCTTGGCCGTGCTGAATGGGGGTCACGTTTTGGGCCCACCCCGACAAGCGTTTCAGATAGGCCGATATCTGGGCGGGGTTCTTTTCGTCGATGTTCCCGCCAGAACACATCAGGCAATAGGCACCGATACCGCTCGATTCACCGCCATAATCGTATAAATCGGGGTAATCGCAAAGCATGTGGCCATTCTCGTGGCAGAAAGTTCCCAAGGTAAGTTCGTGGCTCATATCGGTGAACTGGTAATCAAAGGCCACTTTTCCGGGTGCCAGTTGAAATGTGTTTCCCAGATGCCAGGCGTGCGGCCACAAGCCTTCGGCCCAGTTGTTCTGCACATTTCCGGCGTAATAGACGTTCAAGGCATAAACGAAACCGCCCTCATCGGCGGTCAGCGGGGTGAAGTCGAAATGGTTGTTTTGCAGATGGGTGAGGGCCTCGACAATCAATTGACGGGCACGGGTACCCTGCGGAATAGCCGGGTTGGTATAGTAAGATTTGGGATGCTGGGCCCGGTAGTAATCGGCCACGATATTGGTATAGCGGCAACGCCCCATGGAATTGTCGTGAAAATAGTCGAAGACCGATCCGTTGTTGCCAAATCCCGTATAACCTTGTTCGTTACAAAATTTCTCGACTTCCGTGCGGGAAATCGTGGCCGGTTCGTCGGGAAAGTCGATCAGCAGGCAAAGCCCGGAGTACGTGCCCACGGTGGTGCGTTGCGGGGGGGCCATGAGCGGGCCGCCCAGCGTGCGGGCCGCACGGGCCTGTTGGCGGCGCTGTTCACGGCGCTGATCGCAACGCCGGCCGCCCATGTGCAAAGCGCCCTGCATGCCGTGCAGACGTGCCGCTTCACGGTTGATCCGCAGCCGAGGGGGCACGCCCGCCCGCGACCCGTCCAGGTTGCCCTGAGGACCGGGAGCCGATTCCAGCATGGTGCCGTCGTCGGATAGCTGGGCCACTTCGTAGAATCCCGTGGCGGGGTTTTTAACGACCGTATAACCGTCCGGTGTCTCAAACACGGCATAGTGTTGATCGCCCCAGCCAATGACTTCGAACAGGGTACCGTCCGGCTGGGTAAAATTGAATTTCTTGCCAACAAATGGTGAGGCCATAGCGCAACCCTCCTGTTTGGTTTGGGGTGGAAAGAACGGACGTGTTGTCCTTCGGAGTCACCGTTTGGCACGTTCAGGAGAAATGCAGATCAGTCGGGCGTGATGCAAGGTTTCGCGTGAGTTAGGATGAAAATCGCTTCCGGAGTGCTGCTCACGACTATAGGGTCAGTCCAGCGGGCTGGAGAAAAACAAGATCGCGAAGATGGCGCGGGCTGATTTTCGTTACCATGAACGGCTGTCCAACCAAATCTCTATTAGAAGCACAAAGTATACCGCCATCTTTGTTAATCAAGACCCGGGAAGGCAATTCATTGAAATCCATCGCTTTGCAGCCTTTAGGACCCCTTCCGGAGCAGCAGGGCGAGATTGCCTTTGTCAATCAGATAGGCAAGGCGCCCGCGCAAAAGGATAGGGCGTTGACAGGGAGGGCACTGATTCTGCCGGGGTGGTCCTATAAGGGGGATCAAAAAACCCGGTACACGCTGAAAAAATCAGGATGTCGCAGGGGCCATCACCGCGGGCCGAACACGATCGGTTTGGGGAGGAGCGGAGGGAAGGACCGGACGGGTCAGGGCGAACCATCTTCCATGGCCGTCGTTTCATCCACCAGCACGCTGTGCACCGTGGCCAGGAGTTCCTGGTTGGCAAAGGGTTTGGTGATATAGGCGTCGACGCCGAGGTTGAGCCCCCGGGCAATATCGCGATCGCTGGTTTTAGCGGTTAAAAAAATAATTTTGATATCGTCCCAGCGGCGATTTTCGCGGATCATCTGGAAGATTTCGTAGCCATCCAGGTCGGGCAACATGATATCCAGCAGGATGACGTCCGGTCGGCTCTCGGCGATGCTGGTCAAAGCATCCTTGCCGCTTTGGGCCAGGGTAACCCGGAAACCGCTTTTTTCCATGAGGAATTGCAGCGGCACCAATATGCTCATTTCATCATCGACGATAAGAACGCTTTTCTTTTCCATAGGTCAGGTCACAAGCTGGATCTGCCGGCCCACTGGCTCGGCCGCTGGGCAACGACACGCAGGCTGCGCGAATTGTCTCGCAAGAGCCCAAAGGTTGATTCGTGCTGGTTTTTACCGTAAGAACGGATCAGGGCGGACCCTCAACACCGGATGGGACTAAAAACCTCGCCTCGCGCTCCTTCGGGGGACCTGGACGGACCAAAACGGCACATATGAGAACTCAGGTAGCATATCGGAGAAGTCCACGACACAAACTGGGGTGCTCGATGAGGTCTTGCAACCGATCTGTTGCCTTAATACCAAAAAGAAGCCTGCGGCACAACGAATCTTTTCTTTTCCGGAGCCGCCGGCGACCATTCCTGAAAGCCTGTGGAGGTATGAATGACCCCTGACGCAATCAGCGCGCGACGCCTGATCGGTCTCTTCTTTCTGGGCTACCTGCTTTTCAACTATCCGTTACTCTCACTGTTCAACCGGCCCCTTTTCATTATGGGTGTCCCCATGATTTATGCGTACCTTTTTACGATCTGGGGCCTTTTGATCGTTCTGACCGTTTTCATTGTCAGCGCGCGTCGCCCGCCGCCACCGTAATGTCGCTCCCTGGGATGGCGCCATGCTGACCACCGACACCGTCTTGCTCGTTGCCCTGCTCTACATCGGGCTCCTGTTCGCCGTGGCCTACATTGGAGACAAACGGGCCGATGCAGGCCGCAGCATCATATCGAGCCCCTATGTCTACGCCCTTTCGCTGGCCGTCTACTGCACGGCCTGGACCTTTTACGGCAGTGTCGGGCGAGCCGTTCAGGCCGGGCCCATTTTTCTGGCCATCTACATCGGTCCCACGCTCTCCTTCACGCTGGGTTGGTTCATCCTGCGCAAGATCCTGCGCATCAGCCGCATTCACCGCATCACTTCAATTGCTGATTTTATCGCTTCACGCTACGGCAAAAGCACGACCCTGGGCGGCGTCGTGGCCATTATCGCCGTTTTGGGCATCGTCCCTTACATCTCGCTGCAGTTAAAAGCCGTCTCGGCCAGTTTTCTACTCCTCAAGAACTACCCTCTGGGCAGTATGACGGAGCATTTCAGCCAGCTGGCTTTTTTCCATGATACCGCCTTCTACGTGGCCTTTATCCTGGCTGTCTTTGCGGTCCTGTTCGGGCTGCGCAAGCCCGAGGTCACCGAACGCCATGAAGGCCTTGTCGCGGCGATCGCTTTGGAATCGTTGGTCAAACTCGTGGCCTTTTTGGCGATTGGGCTGTTTGTGACCTATGGCATCTACCATGGTTTCGAGGACCTTTTCCGCCAGAGCGCCAATCGGCCCGATTTCGCCCCCTTGTTTATCTTTAGCAGCGATGCGACCGGCACCTTTGGCAACTGGACCGTCTACATCGTGTTATCCATGCTGGCCATTTTGCTCCTGCCGCGCCAATTCCAGGTCGCCGTCATCGAAAATGTGAACGAGGAGCATTTGCAAAAAGCGATCTGGCTTTTTCCCCTTTACATGTTGGCCATCAATATCTTCGTTCTCCCGGTGGCCTGTGCCGGACTACTTCATTTCCCCAACCAGACTGTGGATGCCGACATGTTTGTGCTCAGTCTGCCCCTGGCCCACCAGCAACATTTCCTGACCATGTTCGTCTTTATCGGCGGTATTTCGGCGTCCACCGGCATGGTGATTGTGGAAACCATCGCCCTGTCGACCATGATCAGTAACAACCTGGTCATGCCCTTGCTGCTGAACGTCCCCGGCCTGAAGTTGTCCCAACGCGCTGACTTGAGTTCCTGGCTGATCGCCATTCGGCATGCCGCAACCATCGTGACCATATTGATGGGTTACATCTATTTTCGCCTGACGGCCGAATATTATCATCTGGTATCGATCGGCCTGGTCTCCTTTGCCGCGGTGGCGCAATTCGCACCGGCCTTGCTGGGCGGTCTTTTCTGGAAAGGGGGTGCGCGCAGCGGAGCGCTGAGTGGTCTGATCGCCGGTTTTGCGGTTTGGCTCTACACCCTGGTTTTGCCCACGGTCGTTGGCGCCGGCCTCCTGCCCCAATCCTTTATTGAAGCGGGACCATTCGGATTGGAATGGCTGCGCCCCTTCCAGCTTTTCGGCCTGGCAGGCTTCGACCATATTGCCCACGGTGTGTTCTGGAGTCTGCTGATCAATACCGGCGTTTATGTGGCGGTATCGCTCTTCAGCCACCCCTCGGCGTTGGAGCAAACCCAGGCCACCATGTTTGTCGATGTGTTTCGCCTTTCGCCCCTGACCGAAGACACTTCCGTCTGGCGTGGAACCGCTCTGGTAAAAGATCTCATCGCCTTGTTGGAACGCTTCCTGGGGCCGGCCCGCACGCAAGAAGCCATGGATCACTACGCACAACGGCGGGAGGCCCATTGGGACCAGTCCCTGGCCGCCGATTCCGGGTTTGTTGCCCACGCGGAAAAGTTGCTGGCCGGCGCCATCGGATCGGCCTCGGCCCGGGCGATGGTGGCCTCCGTGGTCAAAGAAGAACCCCTCGGTATCGAGGAAATCATGGGAATTCTGGATGAGACCCGACAGGTGATCATTTATAGCCGCGAGTTGGAAGAGGCCACGGCCAAGCTCCAGGCCGCCAACGAGCGCCTCAAAGAGCTGGACCGGCTCAAGGACGAGTTCATTTCCACGATTTCGCACGAATTGCGCACGCCTCTGACCTCGATCCAATCCCTGGCCGAGCTTTTGCGGGATTTTCCGGAAACCGATCACGCCCGACAGGAAAATTTCCTGGGCATCATGATCAAGGAAATTCAGCGCTTGTCGCGCCTGATCAACCAGGTGCTCAATTTCCAAAAAATCGAGTCCGGACGCATGCAATGGCAGATGGGGGCGGTTAATCTGGGCCGCGTCGTGGAAGATGCGGTCGCGGCCACCCGCCAGTTGGTGGAAGACAAGCAACTGCAGCTGGAGATGCGTGTGCCGGCGCGCACACCCGACATCCTGGGGGATCGGGATCAACTGATGCAGGCCATGGTCAACCTGATATCCAATGCGGTCAAATTCTGCGATCCCGGCACCGGGCGCATCCAGGTGCAACTGAGGCACAGCGATAAACATCTGCATGTCAGTGTGCGTGATAACGGCGTCGGCATTAGCCCTCAGGACCAGAGGGTCATCTTCGACCAGTTTCGTCAGGTCGCGACCCCCGATCGCGGCCGCCCCCCTGGCACGGGCCTCGGATTGAGCATCACCAACCAAATCGTGGATTTTCATGGGGGACGCATTTCCGTGACCAGCAGTGTGGGAGAAGGCGCCACGTTTACGATTTCCCTGCCGCTAAAGCTTGAACGCCGCATGGCCCTTGAAGAAGCAAGGCCCAATGACGGACGGAACCCCGGGGAGCACCGGCGCTAACGGCCGGCCGCTTGCCTTGGCAGCGGAAGGACAGACGCCTTTCGGCCATAAGGGCCACCGGTCTGCTGCAAGCGGAGCACTTAATCGGTCCAGATGAGGCCGATTCCATCAAGTGATCGCCGCAAGACCCCCGACAACCGGGTGGCAACAATTGCCGTCAATGGACTGGCCGGCCCGCAGGGCCCCTGATCGCCACAGGTTTTCAGCACGGGCGGTTGACACCCATCAGCGCTTTGGCAAGCGCCGCTAACCCTTCATCCAACAGGACAACACGACCATGCCCATCTCCATTCATCGCCTCCAGCAGCGCTTGAAAGAGCCTCCGGCCTCGGTGCCCCCACAGGAATACCGTTTTTTCATCTTCACGAATTACGCTTTCCTGATTGCCGGAGGCTTTCATTTCTGCTTCATTTTCCTGATGGTTTTTCTCAAGCTTTATCCGCTGGCCGTTTATAATTTATTCAGCAGCCTGGTGTGGGCTTTGGCCATCATTCTCAACCTTAAAGGTGTTCGGCTGGCCCCTTACATCCTGGCCGATGTAGAAGTCCTCGTGCATGCCGGTTTGACGGCCATCTTCATCGGGTGGGATGCCGGCTTTCACTACTATATCCTGGCCGCATCGGTCGTTGTCTTTCTCTCCTACTTCTCCATGAAGCTGAAGATCACTCTCGCCGTGGGCAACAGTCTGGGCTACATCCTGATTAACTTTCTCAGCCAGCAGATCGCCCCATTCGTCACCGTGGACCGCGTGATCATCCAGACCCTGAACTATGCCAACCTTCTGGGCATTTCGTTCACGATCTCCTTCATGGCCTACTATTATCGGCATAATGTTTTGAAAATGGAGGCCAAACTGGCAGCCGAACACCGGCGCACGGTGCAGGCCCTGGATGATCGCAACCAGGCCCTGAAACAGATCAATGCCGACCTGGCCGATGCGGCCGACTATGTGCGGACCGTTCTGCCGCCCCCCCTCCATCAGGGACCGGTACGCTCGGACTGGCGATATATCCCCTCGACCTCCCTGGGGGGGGATGCCTTCGGATACCACTGGCTGGACCGGCATCATTTCGGCGTTTACCTGCTCGATGTCAGCGGGCATGGCGTGGGGGCGGCACTGCTGTCCGTGACGGTGATGAACGTGCTGCGCACCCATGCCCTGCCAGGAACCGATTTCCGGATGCCGGATCAGGTTTTGACGGCCCTGAGCCGGGCTTTCCCGACGGAAGAAAACAACGACATGTTCTTCACCATCTGGTATGGTGTCTACAACCATCGCACCCGGGATTTGGCCTATGCCAGCGGAGGCCATCCGCCGGCCCTGCTGGTGTCCGGCAACGCCGATGCGGACAGCCGCATCGAACTTTTGCAGACCGGAAATCAGATCGTGGGCGGTATCAAGGGTGCAACCTACCAGAAAGCATCCCGCCGGCTGAAGGATTCTGCCTGCCTGTATGTCTTTTCCGACGGTGTCTACGAGTTCCAACAACAGGATGGCCGCATGTGGTACTTTCGGCAATTTGCCGATTTCCTGCACCATCAGCACAGGGGGGGCCATAATGACCTCGAGGGGTTGATCACCTCCGTGCGGGAACGCCTGAAGGGCGATGACTTTGACGACGATGTGACCCTTCTCAAACTATCGTTTACCTGACACTCGAGGCCACAACCAGCGCCGCGAATCGTCAAGAACCGTCCCCGGACAGGGGTGGGCATTCCGATCGCGCCGCGACCATCCCGGGGATTGGGCCTCAGCCCGCAGGCCCACGCGAGGCGGTCGCGGACTCGCGAAGAGGCTTCAACACGGCCAGCGGGCGAGAAAATTGCGTCACGATGGGTTCTCATCTAACCCGAACATTGCAGCAACATATTGATGCCCATTTGTTTTGACGAATTGGTTCCCTGTCTAAAATCAAGATTGTGGCAAAAATGTCTGGCAACCCTTGGTGAGCGGCGTATTGCAGAACGCCGCGCCCCGGAAGGCCTTGAGGGGGAGGTCTCCAACGCGTGAAGTCTGAGGGCGCATATGGGAAGAGCAGACCCGGGCAGGCCCAGTGATCGTCTTGGGATGTGCGCCGACCCTCAAAGAAAGCTGGTTCTAATTGTAGTAATCGTGAGCCCGTAATGTCGCAACGATGGATTCGAAGGCCGGCCGGTTTTCCTCATAGCGGTCTTCGTGGCAGGAGAGCATCACAATGGTATGACAGGAGCGGTCCTTCTGACAGGGAAACAGAAACCACTCGAAGGTCATCTGCTTTTTTTCCGCTTTGTCGACGATCCGGGCATCGACCCCGAACACCTTTTCTGGTTTGAAGACCCGCTGGCTGATGAAGAAGTTCTGCTGGGTGGTGACAAGATTATCCTTGTAGATATGGTAATCGTAGCTCAGCACCTCCACTTCGGCCGCCAGTTTGGTTTGCATGGCTTTGATCCGATATTCCCAGTAGCGCACGTCCAGATCGATGTATCGCGGATAGTCGACGTTATGTTTGCGGTTCAGGACGGCAATGAGTCCCTGGGAGTCCTCATTGGTGAGGACCAGACTGGCGATATCATCGTCGACCCAGTGGGCGTAACTTTCCAGGGCAACCTCGGGATTTTCCGCAGGGCGCCATCCGCTGGGAAGATCCAACGAAAATTCATACTGAAAATTGGTATAGGTGTTCCCCACGATGAGCGGCGACGGCATGGTCGAACACCCGCCTAGCCCAACCACGACGGCCAGGACCAACCCGCCCAAACAGCGCCGAATTTCTCCAATAAACGACATGCCAAGATTCCTATCGGAAATAAAACCCCGGGCTTAAAGCTGCCTCCAATCAATGGCCTCATTCCGCACGCTGCGGGATCTACCGGTGGGCAAAGGCCGACCTTTGCGGCCATGGTCGCCAACCCTAAAAATCGTCAGCACAGATGCCATGCCATAGACCCTGCAACAATCGGCCCTGCGCTGATGGCGGTCTTGATGATGACCCTTTTAGCGGCGCATGCAATGGAAATGGCGACATTCCATGAACCGGCAAAAAGCGGTATCATAATCGATTTTGCCCAAAATGCCAATCTGGTTCCGACAATATCTGCCTTTTATTACCACCGTCCCCGACCTGAGCTCAGAGGCTTCATCCTTGACCCGGATATGGCACACGTTTGAGGCCTTCATCGAGAAGGTATTCCCGGTACGTAGGCGAGCGCAAGCGCCGGATGAGGCCGGAAGGGATGCCGCAGGCTTGCCCGGCAGGTGAAAACGGTATGCGCGGCATTATGAAATGCGCCCTTCAGGATTGGTTTCCGGACCCCTTCGAGCGCAATTTCCCGTTAAGACGGGGAACCGATGCATCCAGCCAAGGGGGCCAAAATAGGGTCATGACATGTTCGGGCGGACGCCCGCGCACCCTCGGCAAGGCCAAGGCGGCCTTGCGGGTCTACGACCACCAGGGGCAGTCGGCAGCCCAGTTTAGGGGGCCATCCGCTAGGATGGCCTTCAATTGGACCCCGGGCCGGTATTACCGCCTCAAGGATGCCCCCCACCAGATGGACCTGTGGCGGGGAGACGATCTGGTCTGCGTGATCGGGCAATGGCTGTCGTCCTCCGGTGCTGCCTGAACCTCGCCCGCCGATACGTGCAGGACTCCGCGGCGGCCCGGCGGCGGCATTTTTTGCTTGTACTAAGACGGATCAGGCACTATCGTGCAATCGCCATCCCGTATTGGCGTTGATAAGCTTCCGCGCCCGGCGGTCCAGGAAATGTTCGCTGCAGCCCTGTCGTGGGCCGGTGAGCGCTTCTCGACCGACAGGCAGGCGACGGACGCATCTTCCGGCCGAACGCCAATCAAACCGCAAATCTCAAGGAGGCCTGCATGACACTGCTCGTCAGTTCGCGGCAAAAAGCCCTGGGCGCTTATGTTGTGACCTTGAATGGAGAGTTGGATGGACGAACCTACCCCGTTTTGGAAAACAAGCTGGACCAGTTGCTGGAGGAGCATCCAGCCCTGATCGTGCTGGACATGGCGGAACTCAGCTATATGAGCAGCGCCGGCATCCGGGTCGTCCTGAAAACCAAAAAAGGCTTGGCGGCCAACAACGGTAAATTGGTGTTCATGAACCTGCAGCCCCAGATCAAGAAAGTGTTTGAAATTATCAATGCCCTGCCGAGCATGCGGGTGTTCAAGGATCTCAAGGAGATGGACGCTTACCTGGACCGAATGCAGCGCAAGATAACCGAAGATACGGACGGTGACCGCTAGCGACATTTCCGGAAAATGAGCGGCCGAAACCTGAGAAACGGTTGCCCCTCCCGGTTTCGTCCCGCCCGGCCTGCACCGCAGGCCAAATGCTGTTCAGCGCGCCCTTCAAAGCTGTCAATGTGCGGCCTCGTCATCACGCATCGTATCGGCTATCCGGATGAAATCATCCTGTCGTGCAAGAAACGCCTCCACGACGCGAGGATCGAAATGCTGCCCGGCCCCTTCCTTTATCAACCGGCAGGCATCTTCATGGGAGAGCCCCGGCTTGTAAACCCGTTTGCTCACCAGGGCGTCATAAACATCGGCGACAGCCACCAATCGTGCCGATAAGGCGATGGCCTCGCCCTTGATCCCGAATGGATAACCGGTACCATCCCATTTTTCATGATGCCCCATGGTGATTTCGATCGCCCGGGAGAGAAAAGGTCCGCCGCCGCCCATTTCTTCCCGCAACTCCAACAGGGTATCTCCCCCGATGGCCGGGTGGGTTTCCATGATTTCCCGCTCATCGGGGGTCAGTCGACCCTTTTTGAGCAGGATACCGTCCGGGATACCGACCTTGCCGATATCATGCAGGGCGGCCGTTTTGACCACCGTTTGAATCCAGCTCTCGCTGATCGTCGGATCCGTCTTGGCCAACTCCCGCGCCAGTACCTCCACGTATTTGCAAATCCGCTCCAGGTGTTTGCCGGTGTCGTCGTCACGCGCTTCGGTCATCTTGGCCATGGCAAAGATGATCGCGTAATGGCTGCGGAGCAGCTCCTGGGTGCGCTCTTCGACTTTTTGCTCCAGGTTATGGTTCAAGGCGGTCAATTCGGCATTGGTTTGGTCCAGTTTCTGCTGGAGGCAGCGCAGGTTGAGATGGGTTTCGACGCGGGCCAGAACCTCTTCCGGCTGAAATGGTTTGGTGATATAGTCCACGGCCCCCAGCTCAAGTCCCTTGACCTTGTCGGCCGTATCCCCCAGGGCGGAGAGAAAGATCACCGGAATCTCGAAGGAGGCCGGATCGGCTTTCAAACGGCGACAGACTTCAAACCCGTCCATCACCGGCATCATGATGTCCAGCAGGATCAAATCGGGTTCGGCTTTGGCGGTCACTGTCAAGGCACTGGAACCGTCACGCGCCGCCAGGAGCCGGTATCCGCGCCCTTCCAGCGTGGCCTGGAGCACCTGGAGATTGGTGGGGTTGTCATCCACCATCAGGATCTTGTCTTGACCATCCCGGCGGCGGCAGGCTTTATGATTTTGCGGGTCCATTCCCTCCTCCATCCTGTGTCCGCGGACCTTCGTTTAGGCCACAACCCCCAAAACCAGGGCCTGGTCGTCATCGGCCGGATGATGGCCAGCAAACCCATTCACCTCGCGCATGATGTGATCAACGATGATCCGTGCGTCGGTGCCGACCGCCTTGGCAAGACTGTCGACCACCCGGTGCTCGCCGTACAACTCACCTTCGGCACTGAACCTTTCGCATATTCCGTCTGTGTAAAGCAGAAACCGGTCCCCCGGTTGCAGCCGGATCTCACTCACGGGCAGGGCGTCGAATTCATAGATACCCAGCGGGGTGACACCGGGGATTTCCCACTCCCGGGCCTGGCCCTTGGCCGCTTCGAACAACACGGGGTATCCATGTCCAGCGCGACCGGCCCGCAAACTTCGGGTCTGGGGGTCATAAACGGCATATAGGGCCGTCACGAAACTGGGCTCCGCCAACTGGCACAGATAGCGGTTGAGATGCACCAGAAGGGCTTCCGGATCGCCGGGATGGCGATCAAACGAATGAAACAAAGCACAGGTCATGGCCATCAGAACCGCGGCCGGTGAGCTGTGGCCTTCGGCATCCGCCACCAGAATACCGATCCTTCCGTCCGCAAGGGCCCAGAAATCGTAGTAATCACCACCGGCATAGCGGCTGGTTTCGTAGTATGCCGCCAAATCCAAACCGGCCAAAGTGGGCAATGCTTTGGGCAGCAGCTTGCGCTGGAGTTGGGATACGGTCTGCAGTTCGTGTTCGAGTTGGTCGCGCTGCTCCTGAACTTCCCGCTGCAGGCGATGAATGGTCAAGTGGGTATCAACCCGCGCCAGGACCTCCTCCGGTTGAAAGGGTTTGGTGATATAGTCCACGGCCCCCAGCTTCAGACCGCTGACTTTGTCTTCGGTGCGATCCATAGCGGATAGAAAAATAATCGGGATTCCGGTGGTGGCGGGGTCGGCTTTCAAGTGCCGGCAGACCTCATAACCATCCATTTCCGGCATCATGATGTCCAGAAGAATCAAATCGGGCATGGTCTTGCGCGTAATGCCCAGCGCGGCCTTGCCGTCTTTGGCAATCAGCAGACGACTGCCGCGTTCCTGCAGGGTTTCCATCAATACCTGAAGATTGATGGGATTGTCGTCCACCAGAAGAATTTTTTCGATTGGGGTAGACGCATTCGTCATCATTGATTTCCTATCCGCCGATGCATAGAGGAAGACGATGTGGCCCCCTGCCATCCATTCGTCTTCCGAGAAAGGGATCCTGTGATGTCCCCGTATGATCCGAAGCAATCCGGGGGGCTAATGCGCCTCCGGCTTCACCGGCCTTTCTTCCTCGGATCCCGGCGCTTGCTCATCCACCGGTGGCGGTTGCCCGTAGATGGTATACACCCCTTCTTCGCCGGTCAAGAAACCCGGACCTGGCTTCAGTTCGTTGCTCTGCTGGTATTCGAAAGGTTCGGGCGGCGTGGCGCAGCCAGTCCATAACCAGGCCGCCACGACGCCAAAGAGCATATACCGCCGGAAAGTTCTCATATGAACGCCCCCCGCTAGAACTTAACCCGGACACCGGTCATCAGCGCATTGATGTCGTCGAAATCGGCCAGATCCCGGTCCAGTTCATGCCAGCGGTAGCCGAGGTAATATTCCGATCCCCATTCCGGCAAATCCTGGACAACCTGAAAACCAAACGTCTTGGCTTTGTCCCCGTCCTGGTCCAGGTCTTTGACATACTGGTAGTCCACCGACAAACGCGTTTCGCCAAACTCAAACCACTGCTTGCGATACCCCAGCTTGCCGTAATAGAAGATGGGATCGTCATCGCGTATCGTCCCGTCGGGATTGAGTAATCCGCTCGCCAGATCCTCGACGCCACCGGCCACCGTCAGGTTGAACCCGCTGCTGTGCAGCACCGAAGCGCTGCCATTGTATATGTTGTCGGTGTCGTCGTCGGTCGCCCGAGGGTTGGCATAAGCCGCGGCCGCGGCAAACTTCCAGTCCTCGCCCCACTTGGCGGCGTATTTCAGGGCCACATCGCCGCCGTCGGAAAGCAATGAGGTGGATAGCTTGAATCCCCAGAACTCGGGGCTGTCGTACCGGAAACGGTTTCGTCGGCCGAGACCATCGAAATTAGAGAAAGCATCCCCGACATTTGTATTCGATCGCGTTCCGGTCGTCTTATCATAGAACAGGATGCCGCCGGCCATATCGGCAATGCTGGAATAACCCACCACGTCGGTACCGGAAAGATCCACCTCGGAGGTGCCGTCCGAGGCCGTGCTGCCCTTGCCGAGGTAAAATTTGCCGAAACGCTTGGAGGTCAGCTGGGCATCGACCCAGCGGTCGTCGAAGCTGGTGCCGTCCGGGTTCTTGTCTTCCTGGTTGACCAAATTGCTGGCATTCGACTGGTACTCGAATTCCATGCGGGTGCCCACCGTGATGTCATCGTTGACCTTGGCCTCACCCAACACACCAACGCGAGTCGACGAATTGTCATTGTCGACGAAGTAATAATCCGAGCTGTCCCCGTCATCGGCCGCCAGGAAGGCCCGGTTGACCTGCCCGTAGATTTGAACGGAAACTTTTTCACCCCCCTTGGCGCGGACAACGTCCGGGGGTACGGCGGATTTGGCCACCTCGGCCTTGGCCGCTTCCGTGGCCTCCTTGACCGCGCTTTCGGAAAGCGCGTCCACCTGCTGCTGCAGTTTTTCGAGGGCTTGGGCCTGGGCTTCGATCTGGGCCTGCTGCTGCTTGATGACCTGCTCCATGCGCTCCAGCGTCTTCTCGTCCACCGCCCCGGCGGATCCCGCCAGACCGAAAATCATACCGATGATGACAGGGAACAATACAACGCTTGATCGCAACCACCGCATTCTGGAAAACATGGCCTCCTCCTTGATTGTTTCCATTCCCGTTATTCAAGCAAATCAATCACCTGCATTGGATCTTTAAGAATTGTCTTGGTAGGCAGGCATGCGTCAATCGCTTTGTTGGTCTGCCCTGGATGTCGCCGGCGTGGTGCCAGAAAGACAGCGATGAAAAAAGGCCCTTGCGGTGGGCTGTGAAGAAAGAATCGTCGCCCAAGGCTTGGCAGGATACAGCCATCATTCCGCCTGCTGTCTTGCGGCGTACTTTTCAATATGACCCGATCGACGGCAGGCGGTCAAGGGATAATTAGGGGTCACGGGCCTCATCTCGCCCCGCCGCCGTGATGCCACATTTACACGCCTGCTAAGGGTCGGCCTTCGCCCTGAGCATATCAACCGCATCGGGGTTTGCTTGGCGAGGGCCGTAACCGCGGTCCTTCAAGGGTATCAGGGGCGAAAGCTTGCCAGTCTTGCGACCGCCAACCGGCTGAATGCCTGCAACAGGTTACTCATGGTGAGGACAACCGTCTCATGACGGTCCCCCTCCACTGACCGGCGCAGAAGGGAATGTTGCCTTGCCATCAGAGGGGTCCCGGCTTGATCCAGCCATTCCCAGCGCACCGCCAGGAGCGCTTCAGCCCCCGGTTGGGCATCGAATTGAACAATTTCCAGCTGGAGCTGGTAGCGCGGCGCATATCCGGCCCGCCAGGGGAAACCGTAGACCGCGTCCGTCTTGGACAACGTGGCGATATTCTCGACCAGAACACGCTGGACATTCTTTTCAAGCGGCTCGGCCCAGTTGGCAAAGCGCTCCAATTGCAGTTCACGGCTGCTTGTCCGTGTGACGATCTGGGGGCGATTGAGATATTCCGGAAAGCCCAGCGGTCCCACGCCGATGGACAGATCCTTCGGCGGGCGGCCTGATCCGTTTTCCGTTTCAGGCGCCATCGCCGTGAGAAGGTAGAGTTGCGGCAGGCGCTCGGTACCCTTGCCCAGATTGACGCATCCCGAGAGCAAACCGGCCATGACCAGCAGCGCCACGATAATCCGGCCCCCCTTTCGATCCCGCATCATTGACCTCCCAGATTGCCCTTGCCCCTGATGAGGGCATCGGGCTGTTGCTGCAGCATATCGCTCAGGGCCCGCAAAGATCGCGCCGCCGCCGCAACCTCCCGCAGGGCATTGGAAACCTCGTAACGAAACGCGGACCGTTCGGTATACCCCTCGGACAACGTATTAATGGATTTCAGGGTCTGATCCGCCTGGGCCATGGCCTGCTGGATCGAGGTCAGGACCGCCCGAGTTTCCGCTAAGGTCGGATCCATATTGCGGTCCAGGTCTCGAATCAGCTGACCCGCATCGTCCGAGGTTCGTTGCATGCTTTGCATCATGGGGATCACATCCCGATTCAGATTGCGGGCCAGAACCGCGATATCGTCAGCCGCCGTACGGATACTGAAGAATACTTTCTCCAGTTCCTGGTCATCCAGCATGTCGCCGAACTGTTTCACGGCCTGATTGAGATTATCGACCAATTCGCCAAATGAAATATTTTCGAGGGCCTGGCTTAAACGTTCGAAGCCTGAGGGGATGGTCGGTATTTCCAGCTCGTCCGGCTTCCCACGCAATTGAGCCGGCTCATCGGGGAACATATCCAGCTGGATCATGAGCTGGCCCATAACGATATTCTGCAGGCCCAGCTTAGCACGCAACCCTTTATCGATCAGGGCTTTGAGGCTTTTGGAACGGCTTTCCGGAGGTGTGGGCGCACCCTCTTCATGAAAGCGCTGGGGGTCGATCTCCACCACCACCGGGATGGTAAACTGGTAAGTATCGCTGTCCACAAAAACCCTTATGTCGGACACCTGGCCGACCCGCACCCCGCGGAAGGCGACCGGCGCGCCCAGGTCCAGGCCCTTCAGGTTCCCGTCGAAGTACATCACATAGAAATTCTTGTCCCTGAACAGGGCGCCCGATCCAAATGCCAGGATCCCCACGATGGCCAGCACCACGGCGCCCACCACAAAGGCACCGATGGCCGCCTTGTTGCCCTGTTTACTCATCATCAGCTCCATACTGGGGTTGAGATCGCAAAGGGATCTTTCGATCAAACCGCAAAGGTTGCCCCGCGCGTCAAAAATCGTTGGATGCGCTCGTCCGGGGAGGACGCAAGCAGATGATTCGGGTCTCCGCTGGCAATCATCGTCCTGGTGTCCGTATCGAGGAAAACGGAATTATCGCCGATCGCGAAAATGCTGGCCAGTTCATGGGTCACCACGACAATCGTAGCGCCCAGGCTGTCACGAATTTCAAGGATTAAATCATCCAGTAGCTTGGCACTGACGGGGTCCAGTCCGGCCGAGGGCTCGTCGAAATAAAGGATGTCCGGATCCAGGGCCATGGCCCGTGCCAGACCGGCCCGCTTGCGCATGCCCCCGCTGATCTCCGATGGGTAGTAATCTTCAAAGCCAGCCAACCCCACCAAGGCCAGTTTGAGGCTGGCGATCTCCCTGATCTGATGTTTATTCAAAGGCGTATATTCCTTCAGGGGAAGGGCCACGTTTTGGGCCAAGGTCATCGAACTCCACAGGGCCCCGCTCTGGTAAAGGATTCCCATGCGCCGCATGAGCGCGTCGTGCCTGTTTTCGGAAACGCCCCAAAAATCAATCCCGTCGTAAAAAATATGTCCCCGCGATGGTGCTTTCAGGCCCACCAGAAGCCTGATCAGGGTACTTTTACCACACCCGCTGGGCCCCATGATGATAAAGATATCACCCCGCGCAATGCTGAAATTCAGGTTGCGCTGAATCACAAAATCGCCATAGGCCATGGTGAGATCGTCAACACGGATATGGGGTGTCTGCTCAGTCATATGAAATCAAAAATAGAGTCGATGAAAGCGCTTCTGTCGCGCCCATTTTAGGTTCTTGGATATTGGCAATCGGCAATGGGAAGATTTCGATCGTTCCTCAGGCCAAGGCGCAGGCCGGTTTGAACGCGGAGCATTCAGAACCCCGGTAAGCATTTCAAGCCGGCTGGCAACACACGAATCTCCCCTATGTTCGTCCAGCAAGGGTCGATTTTGTTTCCGGACAAGGCCACCGCAATCCGGCGACCGCAGGCGTGGCGGACACGACGGCGAGGATCGCCGGGAAGCTA
>JASFFM010000026.1:0-19920 GCA_050124295.1 Desulfobacterales bacterium
GGTGGTTTTGTTGATCATCGAATAGGACGCTTACAAAAAATGTAGGCAAGGCATGAATTAATGTCCCCCTCGGGGAATGGGAGAAAATCCCTCGCCTTCAGGCGACGACTTTAGTAGGCTTGCGATATTATGAAAAATTATCGCAAAACCTCTCATTCGGTCTATGACATCAAGTATCATTTGGTATGGATCACGAAATATCGCAAGCCGATACTTGCTGGTGCTGTGGCGACACGGTTGCGGGAACTGATCCGCGAGATATGCAAGACGATGGATATGGAAATCATCAAGGGTCATGTTTCCAAGGACCACGTCCATCTTTTTGTGTCGGTACCGCCGTATCATTCTGTTAGCCAAGTAATGAAGCGCATCAAAGGGAAAACCTCAAGGCGGTTGTTAAGCGAAAGTCGTATTTTAGCCAAACAATGTTGGGGTCGTCATCTGTGGGCTCGCGGCTATTTTGTGGCATCATCGGGAAACGTTACCGATGAGGTCATCGCTGAATATATTGAAAAGCAAACCCACACGGAGCGAGCCCGCGATGACGACTTTACCGTGGACTCGTAAGTCGACTTCAGTCGACCACGTTTGAAGCCACCGCCTTTAGGCGGTTGGAGCCTTCACTTATTTTATTCGATGTATGCAAACGATAAAGTTGACCATCGGATGGCGTTGCGTAAGAAGAGATTTAAACGATCGACGGCTGTCAATAGTTAATAATTAAGATGCGACCCCGTAAGTTTTCAAAAGGGGCCAAGCGATTGAACATCCATAGGAAGGATCTTGAGGAGCGAAAGGGTGATTTCTGGAAGGTGGGCGTGACGATGATCGGCCGTGCCCCCATGCTGTTGATGGTCCACGAAATAGGCTGATCACCTTCGTGCAGATTCAATCGCAGATGATATCACCGATCGCGCCCTTGGTATCGCAGCCACGGGGCGCCTTCCCTCGGTAAAAATGGCGGTCGGAAGCCACAGGCGGCGTCAGCGAAATGTAGCGGATGACCGTGGAAATGTTAATTCATCAAGGGCGGTTTGCTTATTTCTCTTCCGATCGGAAAGGATACGCAAAGCCGATCGATGCCCTGCAACGGCCCCCAGGACCAGAATTTACCGAGCCTATCCTCATCGGCGATGACGATAGGCTCGGGGGCGCAGCGATCATCTCACCCCGGGCGTATCAATTGCAGATCGGTGGCATTGAGGGGCCGGTGCCGTGGTTACCAACGCAAGCCCATCGGATACGCTTGCGGTTGGGAACCCGGCCCGATGCCTCGCGCGTGACGCGGACGCACAAGATCCAACCATGGATCGCGCAGACCATACGCCAAAAATACCCGTGCGAACAAGCGCGAGAGCGCACGCCATTCCTACACCCCAGGCAACAGCCGGCCACATCCGTACCGGCTAAAATCCTTGTATATCCTTGCCAAACGCCTTGCGTGCCAGGCGCCTGTCCCGGGGACGGTAGCTGCCGTCGGCTTTTTCCCGGCGCATGACCTGTTCCATGAGCTTGAACATCTTCATGCGCTGGGGTTCATCATGGTAGAAGGTATCCCAGGCGTAATCCAGCATTTGCTGTAATTTTTCCGGTGTCATGTGACGGGGCTGGAAAACCACCTGATCGGCCGTGTAGCGGTCCCAGTCGTAGGTTAGAATGCGTTTCTGGGCCTGCAGGTCCCGGAAGGCCTGGGTGTGTGGGAAGGGGGTCAGCACCGTAAATTCCGCCAGGTCCAGTTCGATTTCCAGCAGAAAATCCACCAGGCGCCGGATGTCGTCTTCGGTGTGCTCGTCGAGCCCCAGGAGGATGGTCCCCTCCACGGCAATGCCGTGATCGTGGTAGCGTCGGATTCGCTCGCGGATGCGATCCGAGCGGTCGAAGACGGCCTGGTAGACATACCAGGCCCCGGCCTGGGCGGCCAGGTCCAGGACCTGTGGTTTGTCTTCGATGGGGTGGCTGCACCATTTTTTCTTCAGGGGGATCATCTCGCGGAAGAGATCCATCTCCCAGCGGGTGTCCTGGGCCAGGGAATTATCGACGATAAACAGACGGTTGTTGTCGATGGCGGCCATCTCGGCGATGGTCTTCGCGATCGGCCGGGGCCGAAAATCACGCCCGCCCAGAAACGAAACGCAGCAGGGGTAGCAGTTGAACCGGCAGCCCCGGGAGGCGTGCACCAGGTCGACCATCTGGATGCCCTTGTAATTGTAGAGGGTACGATCCAGGATGTCCCGGCGGGCGGTGCCGACCCGCGCGATGGGGGGGCGGTCGTCCTGATAGTCGTAGAGCGGTTGCAGGCGGTCCCGGCGGAAATCCTCGATTACCCTTTCCATGCGCCCTTCGACTTCGCCCAGAAAAATGCTGTCGGCATGTTGGCGGGTCTCTTCGGCATGCAGCATGGTGGCGATGCCGCCGAAGAGGACCTTGACGCCCCGGGCCCGGTAGGCATCAGCGATCTCCCAGCCCCGCTTGACCTGGATGGTCAGCATCATGGAAATGCCCACCATGTCCACCGGCTCCTCGAAATCGATGGCCTGCAGGTTTTCATCGATAAAATCCACGGCGATGTCATCCGGCAGGGCCGCGGCGAATACCACGGGGCCGTGGGGGGGGAGGTGGAACTCGGTTTGACGATGCAGCTTGGCCCAGCGGGGATAGATAATACGGAATTTCATCAGGACCGACACCTCCTGTAGCAGGGACCAATTTGAACCCTAATACCTGATTTAGGGGCTGTCCACAATCGGTCGGGCCTCGACCAGTTCCAGATCGAGTCGATATTCGGCCGGCTGAAAGGCTTCCAGACGGATCCGGCAGGGGAGGGCTTCACTGTTGCCAGCGTTTTCCGGCCGGCAGCGGGTGATGTGTACCCGGCGGGTCAAGCGGTTGCGCTGATCGTAGCGCTGGATGACCAATGCACCGGTGGGTTGTCGGATGATATCCTGGTACCCGTCCGTGAGCGCGTAACGGCAACCGGGATTACCGGAGGCCATCCGGCCGCTGACAAGGGGCGGGTTTGCGGGCGGGAAGAACAACATGCGGATGTCCTGCATCATGCCTTCCGCCAGGGCCGGTTGGTCAAAGGGTGGCAGCGCGCGGCGGACCGTGAGGGTGCCGTCGTCCTGGGCCTCGAACAACCGCAACCCCTCGATGGACAGCAGGGCGCAGGCCACGGTCCTGTCTCCGGGCGCAAGCGCGACAACCCCGATCATGACCCCCCTGCGGCCACCGGGCAGATCGGTCTTGATGCTATGCACCATACGCCAGGGGCGACGGGGGAATACCTCCTCGCAGGCCTCGGCCATCGCTTCCGAAGTTGACACCACCGGATCGATCGCCGGCAGACTGCGGCAAGACGCGATCAGCAGGATCAGCAAGGGCAGCAGCGAAGTGCGATTCATGAGCGGTGCTTGAACAGGGCCGGATCAATGGACGGATTGACCGCGACCTCGGTGAAATGAAGCCGGGTAAAGTTGTGATCGTCCTCATACACGGTTACGGATTCGATCACACCGGGGGTTGCGGCCAGTTGCAGGACGATCTGTTGGATGATCATGGCCAGAGCTTCTTTGCGGGGGGTCAGGAGGATGCGCCCCCGGGGTTCCAGGCGGGCTTCGAAATCCGGGTTTGCATCAAAGCGGCCGTTCATCCAGCGGCTGATTTCCTGCATCACGAAAGACATGGCCGGCAGGGCGGCGGAAGCGTCTTCGGTCCAGGTCGGTCCCGTTTTCACGAAGCGCTGGACCTGGCCGGCGTTCATCAGCAAGACGCTGGGCAGAGGCGCCTGATACTCCCAGCGCAGGCGGTCCGGAGCGGCAAAGACCAGCCGGCCACGGGATTGCAGCGGGCGGGACAGGATCTGGAGGTGTTTTTCCTGCGTGAAGTTGGCCTGTATGGCCTGGATGTCCCGGGCGGCGGCGCGGATGCTGTCCCAGGAAGAGGACCAGGCGCTCGTCAGCATGACCAGGGCCACCAGCCCCATGCGCGGGATGCCCACGATGACATAGCGCGGTCCGAATTGGCGACGATCGCGGGCCGTGGTTTTTACCGCTGGCAGCATCTCAGCACATGCCGCCGTTGACGCCGATGACTTGACCGGTGATATAGGAGGCCTCCTGCGAGCAGAGAAAACGCACCACCCCGCTGATCTCTTCGGGGCGTCCCACGCGTGACATGGGGATGGCCTGCTTGATCATTTCGACGGGTAAATCCTTGGTCATTTCGGTATCGATCAGCCCCGGTGCGACCACATTGACCCGGATGCCCAAACGCCCTACCTCGGCTGCCAGGGCCTTGCTGGCACCGATCAATCCGGCCTTGGCGGCTGAATAATTGACCTGACCCCGGTTGCCCATGATACCGGAGACCGAAGATAGGGTCACGATCGAGCCCTTTTTCTTGCGCACCATTTTTTTGATCACCGGTTTGGTGATGTTGTAAAACCCCTTCAAGGCCACATCGATCACCGAATCCCATTTTTGCACCTTCATCATGAGAAAGAGGTCGTCGGCGGTGATACCGGCGTTGTTGACCAGCACATCGATGGCCTCGAAGCGGGAGGTAAGGTCTTGCATGGCCGCGCCGGCCGCTTGCGGGTCGGCCACGTCGAAGGCCAGCGTCTCGATGGTGCCCCCGGCCTCTTCGATGGCCGTGCGTGTAGCCTCGGCCGAGGCGGTATTGGAATGGTAGTTGGCGACAATATGGTAGCCGGCGGCGGCCAGAGTGACCGAAATGGCGCGGCCGATGCCGCGGGTGCCGCCCGTTACGATGGCAACGGGTTTGACATTTTCTGGTGCCATGGGAAATGTCCTCCTTTGGGGCCCTGCCCAATCCGGGTGATCGTGGAAATGGGTGCGGCCGCCCTTGCGGTGGTCATCGGCGGTTGGCATCTTCCTACACCAGAAGCCGCGCGACTGTAAAGGGGCCCGGTGGGCCGGGGGTCACAGTGGCCTGAACTCAAAAAGCGGTTGAACTGCCGCCAGGCTTGAATTATCTTGCTTTGTTTACATCTTGGATTTGGTTTATACCGCCTCAGGCGGGCGGCCTGCTTGTCCCGCGCCTTGGCGCGGCCCTTGTTTCGGAAAGGGTGTTGGATCCGCTTATGCTCGACATAGGCAATTGGGTGGCCACGCACACGTCCGCTCGAGAAGGGGATTGATCTACTCTGTTGGGACTGCCGAGAACGTCCACCGAGGCGTAAAAAACGTCTCCGGATGGACAGCAAAAGAAACGGTGGATGCATGGATCATTTTATCGAAGCGCTTAAAGTGCAGGTGATTGAAACGTTGGCCCTGGAAGATGTCACCCCGGACGATATCGATCCGGATGCCCAACTGGTGGGGGGCGATCTCGGCATCGATTCCATTGACGTGCTGGAACTGGTCATGATGGTGGAGAAGGAATACGGGGTGGTTATCGACAGCAAGGAGCTTGGCGCCAAAGTTTTTACCAGCCTAGCTGCTCTGGGGGCCTATATCCAACAAACGCGCCAGAAAGTTTGAGCGATTGGCGAAACAGCGACGCGTATTCATTACCGGTATGGGCATCATCAGCCCGATGGGTCACGGGGTTGCGGAAACCCTGGCGGCCCTTCAGCGTTCCGCCAGCGGGATTCGTCCGCTGACGCTCTTCCCCTGCCCTTTCGAAAAACCCCTGCCCGTGGGCGAGGTCCAGGGGCTTGCGACCATCGTGAGCGGCGCTCCGCGAACCCATCAATTGGCCTTGGCGGCGGCCCGGGAAGCCCTGCGCGAGGCCCGGCAGCCCCCCGATATGGTCATCATGGGGGTGACCACCGGCGGAATGCTGTCCACCGAAAATGACATGAAGCAGGGACATCGCTGGCCGCGGTTCTCACCCTACCATGCGGCCGGCTCGGTGGCCGACCTGGTGGCCGCCGACTGCCGTTGCCCGGGGCCGGCCCTGACGGTATCCACGGCCTGCTCGTCCGGGGCGGTGGCTATCAAACTGGCGCTGCAAATTCTGCGGCAGGGCGACGCCCGCCGCGTGCTGGTGGGTGGGGCCGATGCCATCTGCCGTTTGACCTATTATGGATTCAACAGCCTGCAAATTGTCGACCGTGCGGGCGCCCGCCCCATGGATCGCGACCGGCAGGGTATGACCGTGGCGGAAGGGGCCGCCATGCTGTTGCTTTCGTCCCATCGCCATCCGCCGCCGGAAGCGGTGGCCCAGGTTCTGGGCGGTGGATTGACCTGCGATGCCCATCACCCGGCGGCCCCGCACCCCGAAGGTCGCGGGGCCAGGGAAGCCATGCGGGCGGCCTTAGCAGATGCCGGACTCCCGGCGCGTGCGATTGATTACATCAATCTGCACGGTACCGGCACGATTGAAAACGATCTGGCGGAGGCCGCCGCGCTGAAGCAGGTTTTCAGGGACCGGCTGCCGCCGCTGTCTTCCGTCAAGGGGAGCTTCGGGCATTCGCTGGCCGCGGCCGGGGCGATCGAGGCGGTGGTGGCCGCGCTGTGTATCCGCGAAGGATTTTTGCCGGCCAATGTCGGCTGGCAGCATCAGGACGCGGCCATTGGATTCAGTCCCCTGGGCGAAACCCGCCGCCAGCCGGTCCAGACGGTATTGTCCAATTCATTCGGCTTCGGCGGCAACAACGCGGCCCTGGTGTTTGCATCCCCCGCCCAGCGCGCCGCCGCCGCTCAATCCCCATCGTCCGGCAGGTTGAAGGTGCGCGCCTATGCCTGCCTGACCGGTGCCGGAGGGACATCGGAAACCCTGGCGCGTTTTTTCCGGGGAAAACCCTGCAAGGGGGTCCTGGCGGCCGAACACCTGACCGAAGGCCTGCCGCCCCGGTCGGTGCGGCGCATGAAGCGTCTGGCGCGCATGGCCGTCGGGCTTGCGGCCCGCGCGATTCGCAAGGCCGACTTGCAAGATGGCCTTGATGCGGTATATTTCGCAACGGCCTGGGGGGCTTTGTCGGAAACCCACGATTTTCTGCAAAAACTTTACGCCTCCAACGAGTTTTTTACCAGCCCCATCGATTTTGTGGGGTCGGTGCACAACGCCCCGGCGGGTCAGGTGGCGATGCGGGAGGCCATTCGGGGGGCCAATGTGACCATGACCGGCGGTGACGCCTCGTTCGAGCAGGCTTTGATTGCCGCCCATCAGCTTGGCGCCGCTGGCCGCGCCACGGTGCTTGCGGGGGGGGGCGATGAAATGCATCCTGTGTTTTCAGCCCTTTTCGATCCCTCCGTGCCCATGGACGATACCCCTTCCGATGGGGGAGGGATGCTGGTGCTGGAAACCGCCACCGCAGAATCGCAATTGCGTTTGCAGCCGGGGATTTGGGTCCCGGGAGGGAATCTGCCCGCTTCGCTGCAGGCCGCGGTGGCCTATCACGGCGGCCGCCGTGCTTTCAATGAACGGATCGGGGCGGTGATGGTCGGCATTCCGGCCGCCTACCGCAAAGAGGTCACATCGCACCTGGACCCATTCTGGCAGGATCTGGCATTCCCAGGGCCGTTGATCGACTACCGTGCCTATTTCGGCGAGTTTGGTTGCGTCTCGGCGGTTGCGGCAATCGCGGCCCTGGCCCTCATTGAACGCGGGACCATCCCCGGGGCGCTGACCGGAAAGAACGATTGCCCGCTGGCGGGGCGGGGGATACTGGTCCTGGGACTGGGGACCACAACCACAACGATGCTGGCCGCGCGGGATTGACCCGTGATGCAGGAACCCTTGACCGTGTTGAATCCATTGCCCATCATCGCTAGGTCGTTCGCGACGGATAAGACCGGCGGCGCCGGCTTCCACCTGCCCAAACCGGCCGGTCAGCCATGAAAGTCCTGCTGGTATCGGGGAATTACGTGAAAGCCCCCTACGCGGTCTATCCCATCGGATTGGACTATGTCGCCCGGGCGATCGAAGACCGTCATCAGGTGGCTCTGCTGGATTTAAATGCCAGCGCGGCTCTGTCGGCGCTGGCGACGGCCCTGCAGGAGAATCCTCCCGATTTAGTGGGGCTTTCCATCCGCAACATCGACAATACGGATGGCCTCGATTCACGTGGATTCACTGGCTATTACGGGGACATTGTGACCCTGGTGCGTGCCCACACCAGCGCCCCGATCGTTTTGGGCGGCAGCGGATTTACCATTTTCCCCGAGGCGCTGATGGACATGCTGAAAGCTGATTTCGGCATCATCGGCGAGGGTGAGCGCCTGGCAGGCTTGCTGGCGGCACTGGAAAACGGCCAAGACCCGGCAACGGTTCCGGGCGTCATTCTGCCGGGGCAGCCGGCTCACGTCCCCCCACCAATGGGTGACCCCATCGTCCGCAAGATCAACCAGGCGCCGGCCTTGACCGATTATTACCTCCGGCATGGGGGCATGCTCAACCTGCAGTCCAAACGGGGTTGCCCGTTTCGCTGTATCTATTGCACCTATCCCCATATCGAAGGGCATGCCATGCGGCTGATTGACCCCGCCGAAGTGGCGGCCACCGCGCGGGCCCTGCAAGATGCCGGGGGGCGTTACCTGTTCATTACCGATTCGGCCTTCAATGCCCACACGGACCACAGTCTGGCGGTGGCGGAGGCTTTCCGGAAGGCGGACCTGACCATTCCCTGGGGGGCTTTTTTTGCGCCAACCCGACCCCCTGAAGGCTACTTCGATCGGCTGGCCCGTGCCGGCCTGACCCACATCGAATTCGGAACGGAGGCCATGACGGACAGCGTTCTGGCGGCCTACCGCAAGCCTTTTCGGGTGGCTGATGTTTATCTGGCGCATGGGGCCGCCCTGGCGGCCGGGGTTCATGTGGCGCATTACATGCTGCTGGGCGGACCCGGCGACACCCCGGACACGCTCGCGGAAACGCTTTCCAATATTGACACATTGCGCCGCAGCGTTGTATTTTTTTTCTGCGGTATGCGGATTTATCCGCATACCGCGCTTTATCGTTTGGCGGTCGAGGAGCAGTTAATTGCCCCCGAAGATGATTTGCTGGAACCGGTCTTCTATCGCTCACCGGCGATGGATCAAGAAGTGATTCAGACGCTGGTTCAGCAGCATGCCGGCGGCCGGGTGAACTGGGTTTTGGGTGGCGGTGGCGTGGAGACCGAAGATGTCCTGGCCCGGTTGCATGAACGGGGGCTCGTGGGGCCGCTGTGGGAGTTGCTGGTGCGCTGAAATACAAATGACGAACGACACGCTAAAAGAAGGTTCATCACGGGCGCAGGGATACAAGGCGCCGCATATAAATAGATGACCAATCCATCAGGGTTCCGTCGCCCGAAAGGGGCTGGGGGCGTATGGCATCACAAGCGTCATCGGCTGTCACCATGGCCAGAGAGGTCGTTCTTCGGGCCGATTCAGGCTGGTTCCAGGGTCATTTCCCGGGAAACCCCGTGCTGCCGGGGATTGCCCAACTGGATATGGTTGCGGAAACGATTCGGGCGGCCTTGGATCCAAAGATTCGGCTGGTGGGGCTCAAACGGGTTCGTTTCAAACGCATGATTCGTCCGCAGGAGTCGATGGCCATTCGTGTCGATCCGGTTGCAGACAGGCCTGGGTCATACCGCTTTCAGGTGAGCGTAGACGGTCAAAATGCCTGTAGCGGACTCATGATTACCCGTCTGCCGGGCGATAAGAATCCTTGACAGACCCCTGACCGATGATCGTATTAAACTGGGCATGACCTGCAGGGAATGCCGTAGAAGGGAGATACCATCAATGCCTGTTGATACCAAGGAAGCCGACATCATCCTGAAGGTTGCCGGTGTCCTGATCGAGGAGCTGAAGCTGGAAGACGTCACCCCGGCCACCTTCGAGCCGGAGATCGACCTTGTGGATGAAATCGGCATCGATAGCATGGACCTGGCCACGGTGGCCCTGGTCCTGCAAGACCATTACGGTATTCGTTTCGATGAAGATGATTATCCCACCTTGACCACGGTTCGCAAGATTGCGACCTATATCGCCGCGCGCCTGGAATCCTGATTTTCGCAAGGAGTCGATGCCTTGACTGTCGTCAATTTGAAAACCGATCAACAACCCTGCCGCGTGCCGCAGGTCCAATGGAAGTTTGCCGACATCCTGGCGGATCCGTCGATCCGCGCGCGCTGGGAAAAGGTGCGCCGGTTCTTTTTTCTACGTGAATCCACCTACGACATGAGCCGCCACTGCAATATCCGCTGTGAGGGCTGCTACTATTTCGAGGGCGCCAAGCAGCACGCGGTGGAGAACCGCGATCCGCAAGCCTGGCGGCGGTTGATGCAGGCCGAGAAGGCGCGCGGGGTGACCTTTGTGGTCTTGGCCGGCGCGGAACCGGCCCTGGTGCCGGATCTGTGTCAGGTCTGCTACGAGGAGATGCCTCTGGGGACGATTGCCACCAATGGGTTGATTCCCATTCCGGCGGCCATCGGCTACCGTATCCATATCTCCGTCTGGGGCAATGACGCCACCAGCCGGCGCCTCCGCGGGGCCAAGCATATGCTGGCACGACAGATCGAGCATTACCGCAACGACCCGCGCGCGGTTTTTATCTACACCTTTACACCGACCAATATCGATGAGGCCCATGAGGTCACCGAGATCCTGGCCGGCCAGGACGCCAGGGTGACCTTTAACATGTTCTCGGCCCCGTCCGGCTATGCCGGCCCCCTGAAGCACACGCCGGCCTCCCTGGGGAAGGTGCGGGAGACGATGGTTCGTCTGCTCTCTTCCTACCCGGAACATGTCCTGTTCTCCAATTACAACGCGGTGGTGCACACGCACCCCCTGGGTCTGCACGATCTTTTTGCCTGCCCCTACCCCCGCCGGAACCACTCCCGCAATGTCGGCCTGGGTCGGTCTTTTCGGCAGTACCGCACCGATCTCAGCTGGGATCGCAAGGTCGCCTGCTGTGTGCCGGATACGGATTGCAGCGACTGCCGCCACTATGCCGCCGGCAGCGCCATCGTGACCTCCAAATTGTTCCGGCATGCCACCGATCCGGAAACCTTTCGGGCCTGGTTGGATTATGTCGATACCTATCTGGCGGTCTGGGTGACCGGGTACACAAAGGGCCCCAATCTTTACACCGGTGTTACCGAACCCCCGTGTTGCCTTCCCTGAACAAGATGGTTGGCGGGGCCGATGGACCGCGTGATGCGAGGTGCGCCGGGTTGCGCCAGAGAAGGACCCTCGAAGGAGTAAGGTATGAAAACGGTGAGTTCCCTGCTGGATGACGCCTGGTACGCGCGCTACAAGCGCATATCCAAGCTGAATATCCGCAGTTCGATATATGACGTGACCAACCGTTGCAATCTGCGCTGCCAGGGGTGCTTCTTTTTTTCGTCCGGCGAAGACAAAGCGGCGGAGGAGGAGATGCGCCTGGACCGCTGGGAGGCTTTTATCGACCGGGAGATGGCGCGGGGCGTCAACCTGGCGATTCTGATCGGTGGTGAGCCCACGCTTTACCTTGACCGCGTGGCGGCCTTCTATCACCGACTGCCCACCTTTTGCGCCACTAACGGGCTGATCAAGCTTCCGCGGGACCGTTTTCCGGACCTCATGGTGGGCATCTCCCTCTGGGGAGATGAAGACGACGAAAAGACCTTGCGCGGCAAAGACACCTTCGCCATTTCCAGCCGCAATTATGCCGGCGATCCCCATACCTATTACCTCTACACCATAACCCCCCGGCAGATTGGTAAGATCGAAAAGATTATCCGCAAAATCAGGGACGTGGGGGTTAAAGTGCACATGCAGCTGCTCTCCAACGACGAGGGGGTGGATGGTTTTTCATGGACGCCGGAAGAACTGGAAGATGTCCGCTACGAGATGGACGACATGTTGGACCGGTATCCCGACACGGTCATTTCCTGCAAATATTATCATGAAGTCATCACTTCGGGGGAGATGCTCGGGCGGCCCTTCGGATGGAACGAATGCCCCTCGGTGACCGAAGCGCTGGATACCCGGGACCCCCGGCCCAAACGCCTGATTCATTTTATCCGCTGGGCCTCGGATCTTGAAACCATGCACCGCTGCTGCACCTCCGAAACCCGTGACTGCCGAACTTGCAAGGACGGCGCCGCCCACATGAGCTGGGTGATGGTCAACAAACGGGCCCACATACGCACCCCCCGGGACCTGCAAAACTGGATCGAAGTTTACGAAATGTTCGCCAAACTCTACCAGTTCATACCCTGGTAGGCATCGCCGCTGCCAGCAGCGGTCGGCCAACGGTGGGCAGGGGCGGCCCGCAAGGGATGCCCTCCCATCGTTGCCAGAACCCCGTCCCGGATGTTGCCCCGCGGGCATTTTCTGGAGAAGGTGCGGGGGGCTTGAGGAGCAATCGCGACGGATGACAACCGCCAAGACCGTCATCGTGGGTTGGGACATGGTTTCCCCGCTGGGTACGAACCTGGCCGATCAGTGGGACCAGGCCGCCCGGGGCGTCAGCGGTATTGGCCCCCTGACGCGATTTGACTACGCGGCGGACTTCCCGGTGACCATCGCCGGCCAGGTGCCGGACTGGGATCCCGGCCCCTATCCGTTTCTGGCGCCCCGTCAGATGGCCCACTGGACGTCCCCCATCTTTCCCCATGCCCTGCTGGTGGCCCATCGGGCCCTGGCCAAGGCCGGAATCGCGATCACCCCTGCCCTGGCCCCCCGCGTGGCCGTCACCTTTAGCAGTGCCGTGGGGGGCCTGGATGCCGTCCTGGGCGCCGACCGCCGCATGATCGCGGAGCAAAAGCTGCCCCATCCCTTCACCAACCCCAATGCCTGCATCAATATGGTGGGTGGTAAGGTCTCAATCCTGACCGGTGCCACGGGCCCCATCACCGCCAGCATCACGGCCTGCGCCACGGGCCTGACCTCTCTGATCGCCGGCCATATGCTGCTCGCCCAGGGCCGGGCGGAGGTGGCCATCTGCGGGGCGGTCGATTTCTGCCTGGTGGAACCGATCGTGGCCGGCTTCGCCACCATGAACGGGGCCTATCAGCCCAAGCCGGGGCAGGTCCCCTTACCGCCGCCGCAGGCCAGCCGGCCGTTTTCCATCGATCGGCGCGGGTTCGTGATTGCCGAAGGCGCGGGCTGCCTGATTGCGACCACCGAGGCCTTTGCCCGCCGGCACGGCCTGTCCTGCGAGATCGCCCTGGCCGGCTGGAGCATGACCTCCGATGCCAGGCATTTTGTGGCCCCCAACCCCGCCACGGTGACCCGCTGTATCGGGGAAGCCATCGCCGACGCCGGGGTGTCGCCGGGTGATATCGATGCCGTCAATGCCCATGGAACCTCCACCCGCATTGGGGACCAGGTCGAGGCCGACGCCCTGAGAGAAATCTTCGGTGATCATCCGCCCCCGGTGTCGGCCAACAAGTCCCTGACCGGCCATGCCATGGGGGCTTCCAGCGCCATCGAAACCATTCTGGCCATCGAGGGCATGCAGCGTGGCGTGCTGCTGCCGACCATCAACCATGCGCCCGATCCGGCCCTTGCTTTGGATGTCGTTTCCGAGGGGGCCCGCCCGCAGGAGCAGCGCCTTCTGCTGAAAAACGCCTTTGGTTTTGGTGGCTGCAACGCTTGTGTCGTGCTGCAGCGTCAAGGTTGACGGCGTGCGTCCTAACCCGCAGCCGATCCTGTTCAAAACCGGCGATCCGTGATATGAAGCCGTGTGCGGAGCAAAGGCCGGGACGGCGCCGCGGCATTGCTATGGATCGTACCGGGGCCCATCCGACCGACGGACCCATCGTTGTGCCCCCCCTTTAAGATTTCCATTCCGCCATTATATTGGTCACTGTATGCCATGGGGCCTAAAAGCTATCTTCCAGGCGGGTCAAGCACGTCTTGGCAGCGCTTGTTACCTCGAAGCGGGCTGTTGCCAAGGGTAGGCATCACCCGGGTTGGCCTGGCAACCTCCAGGTTAGGAATTGTCCTTCGATCATGAAAGCACCCGCCAACCGAAGCGTTTTTATCGTGGGCTACGGAGCGGCCACCCCCCTGGGGCCGACCTTCTCCGAGACCTGGCGACGTGCCGCGCAGGGTGTCTCCGGGCTGCGCCGGCTCACCCGCTGTGAGTTGCAGACGCGCAGCAACGTGGTGGGGGAGATTCCCGGCTGGGATCCAGAAGCGCTCGATTTCGTCGGTAAAAAAGAAGCCTATAACTGGAATGCCGGTTTTGTCTTGCTGACCATGGCCGTTTGTCGGGAAGCGTTGGCCCATGCCGGTTTGCCCTTGGATGAAAACATCGGGCCGCGCACGGCCTGCCTGGTGGGATCGGCCCTTAACGGGACGGACGCCTACCGGACGGCCATGGACAATTTCCTCCAGCGGGGCCCCTTGAAGATCAGCCCTTATCTGCTGCCGAATTTGTGCGCCAATGTGCCGGCGGGCAAATCGGGCATGCTGGAAGGGTTCACCGGCCCCATTTTTTCCCCCCAGGGGGCTTGCGCCTCGGGCAATCATGCCATCGGTATCGGCGCCCGCATGATCCGCGACGGGGACTGCGACGTGGCCCTGGTGGGCGGGGTGGACACCTGCCTGATTCCGGAAATCATCCACGGGTTTGCCAATATGCTGGCCACCATCAGCGTGGGTCCCAAGGACCGGGCTCACCAGGATCCGGCCCAGGCCTCGCGCCCCTTTAGCATTGATCGCAAAGGCATGGTGCTTTCGGAAGGCGGTGGCGTTCTGGTGCTGGCCGCCGACGATATCGTCGCCGCCCACGGGCTCAAGGCGCGGGCCGAGGTCATGGGCATCGGTTGGACCTCGGACGCTTTTCATTTTACCCAGCCCAACGAGGCGACCATTGTGCGCGCCATCCGGGAAGCCGTGGACGACGCCGGACTGCAGCCCGACGACATCCAGGTCGTCAACACCCACGGCACCTCGACCCCTAAGGGGGATCAAACGGAAGTCGCCTGCCTGCGCCGGGTCTTCGGCGCGCGCATGGGCAAGATTCCGCTTTCATCCAACAAATCCCAGATCGGTCATTCCCTGGGGGCCGCGGCGGCCATCGAGGCGGCCCTGGCCATCGAGGGTATGCAGCAGGGCCTGATTCTGCCCACCATCAACTATCTCCCGGATCCGCAACTTGACGATATCGATGTCGTACCGGACAGTGCCCGCCGGCAGGCCCACGAAATCGTGCTCTCCAACGCGTTTGGGTTTGGTGGAACCAATTGCTGTGTCGTGCTGCGAGGTCTGTAGATGAAGCCTAAACCCTTTCGGCCCGAAATCCTGGACGGCCACCGCAACCATGTGCGCGACCAAACCGGCGGTCAGGTGTGGCACCGCTGTGCAACGCGGGTGCTCTATGCCGACACCGACCGCTCCCAGGTGGTCTATCACGGCAACTACCTGCGCTACTTCGAGCTTGGGCGCGCCTCCCTGATGCGCGATGCCGGCTATCCCTACAGGGCGGTCGAAGAAAACGGGTTCATTTACCCCATCATTGAACTCGGGCTCAAATACATCAGCCCTTTGCGCTATGACGACCCCATCTGGGTGCATACGCGCCCGGCCGACCTGGAACGGGTGCGATTGAGCTTCGACTATCGCATCACCCACCAGGATTCCGGGGCCCTGATCTGCACAGGAACCACCCGCCATTGCGCCACGAACACCGCCGGTGTGCCGGTGGGTATTGATGCTCAGACCCTTCATTTATGGAAGACATTCCCCCGATAGGCGGCCCCCACCGCGAGTCTCTGAGACTGCCCATCCACCGCTGGCTGATGGATCATCGGTTTATGGGGCAGGCCGTCCTGCCGGGCGTCTTGGCCCTTGAGCACCTGGCCCGGACGGTGGGCCGGGCCTTCCCGGGTGTGGATCTGTCCGCCGCCGGCGATATTCGTTTCGAAAAACTGCTCACCCTGCCTTCCTCCGAAGGCGTGCACTTGGCGGCCCTGGCCGAACTGGCGGGATCGCCCGCCGAGGGGATCGAAGCGGTGCTCGTGACGCGTCACGTGGCCGCCCAAAGCGGTATGACGCGCATGAAGGCTCATGTTCGCGTGGGTTTTGGGGCGCCCTTCGATGCGTCCGACCCCCTGCCGCAGGCACCGTCCTGGCAGGAAAACGCCTCGAAGACCTTTGATCTGCCCGTCGATCGGCTCTACCAAGAGATGGTGCCCTTCGGTAACGCCTTCCAGAACGTTATCGCCCCGGTGCGGCTCTGGCCGGAGGGCGCCCGAACCGTGGTGTCGGGCGGGCGGGTGCCGGCCGACGACGCCCCCCTGCGGTTGGGCTCTCCCTTCCCATTGGATGCGGCCTTCCACGCCGCCTGCGCCTGGGCCCAGCGCTATACCGGCAGGGTGGCTTTCCCGGTGGCCTTGCAGCAGCGGGTGATCCTGCAGCCAACCGTCGTCGCCCGGGCTTATGACGCCCGGGTCCGCTTCCGGGAAAAGGCGGGCGATCGTTTGCGATTCGATCTCTGGCTCCATGACCGCGAGGGGGCTTTATGCGAATTCGTGCGGGGGCTGGTCATGGGCGATATCAGCGGCGGTAAGCTGAAGCCACCTGCCTGGGTGCGCGCCTGATAAGGGGTGTGATCCTCGGCTTGACGGGCCGGGACCTGATGGGGTAACTTGGCGGCAGTCTTCTCCGATTGACATATCCCCACCCCCATTTCCAAAAAAAGGGCTTTCGTCATGGACCCCAAACCATCGCCGTTGTCATCATCTTTATCGGTTCTCGGCGTTATTTTCCTGGCCCTAATCATGCTAACGGGCTGCATGACCTGGCAGCCGGACTGGCCCGCGGCCGACCCGGTGGCCCAGGCGCCGGATGTCGAAGGGTTGCTGCAAACCGCCAACCGCCTGGCGGCCACGGCCGACAGCCGTGAAGGCCTGCAGGCCGCGATGGACGCCTATGGCCGCCTGCTGGAGCAAGATCCCGATCATGTCCAGGCGCTGACCGAACTGGCCCATCAAACCATTCTCATGGGAACGGCCTATAGTGACAGCCGTCAGGCCAAGCGCGATCATTATCGTGCGGCCATGCGCCTGAGTGAGCGCGCCATGTATGCGAATCCCGCTTTCAAAGCGCTCGCGGACCAGGGCGCGACCCCCTGGGAAGCCAGCCAGGCGCTGGGGGAGAAAGACATACCGGCCATGATGTTCTGGACCACGGCGGTTCTTTATCTTTTCAAGGAGGTCATGAACTTACCGCAAAAAGTGATCAATGTGGCCTGGATTGAACACACAGGGCCTTTTTTAGAGCAAATGGAGGCCATCGATCCGACCTGGGGCGGGGGGGCGATCCAATTTACCCAAAGCCTTTACTTCGGCATTCTGCCGGCGGCCAAGGGGGGCGATGCCGAGCTTTCGCAATCCTATTTGGCGCAGGCCGTGGCCTATGGATCGCCCTGGATGTTGAGTCACTGGGGGCGTGCCAAATACTTCCATGTGCGGGACCAGGACCGTCAAGGCTTTGAAGAAGATCTGCGCTGGGTTCTGCAACAAGATGTGGCCGCTCCCGGCGAAGCTTACAGCTGGCGGGCCTATTTTCGACATGATGCGCAGAACTTGCTCGACAACGCGGATCGCTACTTCTGATATCGCTCGCGCAAGGGCGATATCCGCAGAATTTCGAATCGATCTCAAGCGCTGGCCACGGGGCCATGAAAGGGAAATGGGTGGTGATGCGAAAACGGGCTGCGCAACTGACCATGCTGGGGATTTTTTTGATGCTCGCAGGCTGCTCCTGGTTTGCCAAAGCCCCCATGGATGTCATCTACTATGCGGCCGAAGAAGACACGCCCCAAAGCAATCTCTTCATTTTCATGCGCGGTATCGGTGGCAGCCATCGCAGTTTCGAGCAGGAGGGGCTGGTGGATGATGTGCGCACTATGAACCTGCCCTTCGATATGGCCGCACCCAACGCCCATCTGGGCTACTATACGGGGCGAACACTGCTCGTGCGCCTCAAGGCCGATGTGATTGATCCGGCCCGGCGCCAGGGTAAAGATAACATCTGGCTGGTGGGTTTTTCCATGGGCGGGCTGGGCTCACTGCTTTATCTCAGGGAGCATCCGGAGGATATCGAGGGTATTTGCCTGGTGGCGCCTTTTCTGGGGGATGAGGAGATCATCGAAGAGATTCAGGCCGCCGGCGGTGTGCGCAACTGGTCTCCCGGCGTTTACGACGCCGAAGAGGATTACCAGCGGATGCTGTGGCACTGGATTAAAGACCATGTCTCGCAAGACAACCCCGTGCCGATTTATATTGGCTGGGGAACGGAGGATGAATTCGCGCCGGCCAACGCCCTGTTGGCCGATATTCTTCGGCCCAACCGGGTCGTCAAAATATCCGGCGGGCACGACTACGCCACATTCAAGGCCCTTTGGGACCACTTCCTGGCGAGTAAAATTTACCTGCCCTAAAAAAAACGATCCGGGGTGCCGTGAAACAGGCCGGGCAAGCCCGCGGCATCCATCTCCGGCGTCATCAGGTGCTTGGGGACCGCGGCGTTCTGGAATGCCTTGTCAATGGAGGCCGCAAACGCCTGAAATATCCCGGCTAAGCGTTCGTTTTTATCTCACCCGTGGCCATCTCTTCTTGCCGAACATCTCCCATGAGATGGCGCAACTCGCCATGCAGCATTGCCAGCTGTTGAAACAAGTCGTGCTCGGGGGCCATGCCCTTGGGCATGGTGGGGCTCTTGTAGTAGAAAGAAAGCCAGTCTTGCAGACCGCACCGGCCGGCGCGCGCCGCCAGGTCCATAAAAAGTGCTACATCCAAGACCAAGGGGGCGGCCAGGATGCTGTCGCGGCAGAGAAAATCGATCTTCAACTGCATGGGGTAGCCCAGCCAGCCGAAGATGTCGATGTTGTCCCAGCCTTCCTTGTTGTCGCCCCGGGGCGGGTAGTAGTTGATCTTAACCTTGTGATAGAGCTCACCGTATAGATCCGGGAACCATTCCGGCTCCAGGATGTGATCCAGGGCGTTGAGTTTGCTGACTTCCTTGGCTTTCAGGGCCTGGGGATCATCGAGCACCTCCCCGTCCCGATTGCCCAGTATGTTCGTCGAAAACCACCCCGAAACGCCCAGCATCCGGGCCTTGAAGGCCGGGGCCAGCACTGTTTTGAGCATGGTCTGGCCGGTCTTGAAATCCTTGCCGCCGATGGGTACGCCTTTTTCCAGGGCCAGGGTTTGCAAGGCGGATATGTCCTCGGTCAGATTGGGCGCGCCGTTGGCAAAGGGCAGGCCCTCCATGAGCGCCGCATAGGCGTAGATCATACTGGGGGCGATGCCGGGATCGTTGGCTTTTAGACCCGCCTCGAAACGGGCCCGCGACTGGTGCACGGGCTCCGCCCGGGAATAGGATTCCGTGCTGGCACACCAGATCATGACCAGGCGATCCAGGTCTTGGTCGGCCTTGAACTGACGGATGTCGGCACGCACCTGCTGGGCCAGATCCATCTTGGTGCGCCCCTCCTTTACGTGGGTTCCCTCAAGCCGTTGGACATATTGACGGTCGAAGACTGCAGGCATGGGGCGGATGGCCTGCAGATCGGGTCGAATCTGCTCCAGAATCGATGGTGCCAAAACGCCAGCGTTGACGGCCGCCGCATGCATATCGTCCGGGAAAATGTCCCAGCCTCCGAAGACGAGATCCTCGAGCCGGGCCAGGGGAATCGCGTCCTTGATGCGGACAACACCTGCGGAGGGGGCCGGACCCGATGGCAGAGCGCCCATTTGGGACAGGGCCCCGATCGGTTTACCGAGCCCCCGGCGGATGGCCAGAACACCGCCGATGAATGTCGTGGCCACGGCGCCCATCCCCGGAATCAGTACGCCCAGGCGGCCTTTGGGGGGCGCCATGGATACCGCCCGTGCTTTGTTGGCATTTTCCGTTTTCAGTTGATCACGCAAGTTGTCACCATTTCGTTTGATTGGTTCATCATTACCCCCGCTTGTGTGCGCAACGCAAGGACTAGTTTCCGCAAATGCGCATGGCCGCCGTCAGA
>JASFFM010000027.1:0-19787 GCA_050124295.1 Desulfobacterales bacterium
CATTGACAAGATATTCAGGCGCACCGCTGTGCGCCTGCGACCGCAAGCGCCTGATCAGGCCGGAAAGGGATGCCGCGGGCTTGCCCGCCGGGTGATAATGGTATCAGCTGCGTTCGGCAATTCGCCGCTCACCAAGGGTTAGCGGACACATAGGCCGCAACCTTCCGTTTGGACAGGGAACCAATGCATCCAAACAAATGGGCCTCATTATTTTCATGAACTGTTCGGTTGAATCACATCAAAGGTGTTTGATGATCATGTGATGCACCGTCATCCAGAGAATCAGATGGGGAATGCCGGCTGGCCGCCGACGCAGGGACCGGGCGGAAGATAGCGTTTGGAAATGTTTTGCCAATCCAGGATCCTGGTCTGGTGCACAGCACCGCTGGGCCAAATACGCACCCCACGTCCACATCGTGCCCGAGGAAGGCCGAGTGGCGCTGGCACTCCGGTGCTTTTCGGCATCAAGCCCGCCGAAGCGACGCTTGACCATGTTTCCAACAGGCATCCCCAAAGGCCTTGAAAAGAGCAACCATCCGGGGGTCCTTTTCGACCAACCATTCCGGGTGCCACTGCACACCAACGATCCATCCGGCATCGATACCCTCCACAGCCTCGATGATACCATCGGGTGCATAAGCCACCGGACGCAGACCTTTTCCAATACGATCGACGGCTTGGTGGTGAAGACTATTAACGGGAACGTCTTCGCCACCAAGTACAGCCGCCAGCCGACTATCGACCTGAGGCTTTATCCGGTGGGCCAGGTATTCTTCCGGATATTCCGGGTGAAAATCGTGTTTGGCGGCCTGGGGAAGTTGGGAAGCAATATCCTGCCAAAGTGTTCCGCCCATGGCAACGTTCAACACCTGCATCCCCCGACAAATGGCCATGACCGGCAGATCGGCTTGTAGCGCCCAGCGCGCCACCTGCATTTCCACTCTATCGCGGGCAGGGGTCACTTTGCGAAGCCCGGCATGTGCGGATTGGCCGTAGTGAACGGGATCAAGGTCAGGTCCACCGATGAGCAAAAGCCCGTCTATTTGCTGAAAAAGCTGCGCCAGGACAGCCGCCCCCGGGATGACCGGAATGATCAGAGGCACAGCGTCTATTTTCAAAAGCGCGCGCATATAGCTGTCCGGAACAGCCGTGGCGTATCGACCAAGGATGTTGTCGCTTTCATGCCAATATCCAGGGATCCCCACGACAGGTTTCAATGCATCGGATTCAGTTTCTTCGATCACGGTCATTCCCGGTCCTTCTTCTCCAGAATCCATCGCTCATCTTCGACAGGGCCACACGCATATCGACCATGGTCCAAATTCCCTATCCCAAATGGTGACTGAACCCTGGTGGGCAGGACGACAAGGATCGGAAGATCGCGACCTGCCTTGGTCCCGATGCCGCGGCCGTGGCGTCCGCTGCGCTCCGGCAGATGATCTGGATAGCGCTGTCTGTTCCACCTGTCAACCGCATCGCCGCAACACCGCATACGGCATTGATTCAACATGGGAGCAACCGGATGGGAATTGTGCTCCGGTAGAATTCCGGAAGAGGATCGAGAAATGTGTCAAACAGCCTGTGAGGTGGGAGCCCGGAAATGGTCCGGGACTTCATTTTCATTCAGCAATCCAAGCGCCACGGCCCGTTCAACCGCCTTGTTGGGTTCAAGCCGATTGTAAAGGCGCCAAATTTCGTCTGATGCTTCACGATAAAATTTTAACTTAATTTCGCGCAGGTTAAAAAACTTGCTCTCCTTCTCGCGGTACAGATCGATGTGACGCTGCACGCGCGACAATTCGCGACTCAACTCACGTTCATAAGCCAAATTAGCCAGTTCTAAAATTTCGTCGTCCATTTGAGCGCAATCCAGTCTGGTTGAAGAATTCGCATGTCGGGCATCAATTGAAATGGTTGCGTCTGCGTCATCAAAGCATCCCATGTCGTCATATCGGCTTGTGATCTTCATTCGCATTGAAGGGACTCAAATCGATACTGACGCCGCAAGGCGACCACCCTGGGTCATGTTTGGGAACCAACACTGCAAATCGCATGCCTTTCCTGGTAAATAAGCGCCTTGTCGATCCATAGGCACCACCAAAAGCGTATTGGCCGACAGGTCAATCCAGTTCATTCAAACCGCACCTCCACGATTCACCAAAATATGATGTGTAATATCTAATTGTTAGGAAATACCTCAATGATCGCCAAACCATCCTGATCGCTTTTCGTGCACATTATTTGTTGGAGAGCACCGTGCCGCTAAGCACCATTTTTTGTTGAAGTATGCCCAAAATATGAGTAAACCACCTTCTTTTTTTAGGGCACCTATCAACATTCTTTACAGCCATGCCAAGCGCGTATTTAAAATGAAACACAATGATATAATGCCCCCCATGGATTCGAATACCAACAGGCATTTGACAACGGGCGCTTTGGCAAGCGCACCACGCGCGCGGTTGACGAGATGAATAAAAAGTGGCCCGCACTCAAAGGACCGGCTGGAAATAGGGGGACCATACTTTAATCGGTCTTCGTGACGCTGGTCTCTAAGGGCACGATGAGATCAAGGTCAATCAGGGCCTTGATGGCTCTTTGGAAATCACTCATTTCCATCCCGGCAGCAAAAGCGATACCGGCGAGGCTTTTCTGGCCGTCAACCAGGCTTAAAATTCTGCGCAAATGATCATCGATCCGATCGTTACCGCTGGAGATGTTTTCGGTACGTCGGTATACGCGCATGGAGGGATTGTTCCTTGGGCTTTTCATCCAATCCCCTGCTCCGGAAATGTTAAAGAGATAACCACTACCCCCGCTGCCATCCCAAATTCTCACCGGATTGATTGGCAATGCGGTCATCGCAAAGCCGTCGAAAGGCCGGCCCAGCGTTGGGCGGGCGATCGTAGATTTTCCGCCCTTGCCGATGATCGATGGGTAAAATATAAGATCGGAACGGTAGGCCACAGACGGCCTGCCAAGCCGCAGCATATTTTATGCCACGCTGTTAAAATGCCGTAATATGCTGTAATTGCTATTATTCCCCAAGTTGATGCCAGGTTGCTCCCCATCTGAGAACAGATTTTGTCATCATGCCTGCCAAAAACCGTCAAGCCGTCTGACATATCAGCGCATCATTCCTATATTGATCACCGACGTCATCGTGCTTAGGGTTCCACAATCGGCCGGATTTTTCTGCCGGCGGCGGCATGCGGCAGCGGATGACCGGTAACGCTTAAAGGAAAAATTGAATGACCCGACGCCGTTTTATCCAACAATTGATGCGGGGCATCACGAGTGCTTCTTTATTCGGTATTTCGGGCGCCTGCGTTTCGGGAACCCCCACCAAGAGTGATGCTTCCAACGGGCAGTTACCCTACCGGCCACTCAACGGAAAAAGTATGCGCGATTTGGCGAAGCGAAAATTGCACCACGGGCAAGGGGAATTCCTGAACCCCTTCAGCGATATCCCCAGGGGAGGCCTGGGTCGCGTTATCCAGTGGAAATGGTTTTCTCGGAATACCTTTAAAAAAGACTATCGCAACGACGTCATTACGCCCGTAATCCTCGATCGCCCACAGTTTGAGGCGCCTGGGAAGCTGGCGATCACGTTTATCAAACATGCCGGTATCCTCATACGAGACGATGACGACTATCTTCTGGTGGATCCCGTTTTTAAGGGCTTATTTTGGTTTATCGAAGATTTTTCACCTCTAACCTTTGACGCTGGCGCCCTTCCGCAGCCCAAACATATTCTGATCACCCACGGTCATTATGATCACCTGGATGTGGCATCCCTCGGCACCTGGGGCAAGGACACCCACATTGTCTGTCCCCCGGGCTATGATGATCTATTTAACGATCTGGGGATGTCCCACCGCCAGCCACTCGACTGGTTCGAAAGCCTCGATGAAGGTGATCGCCAAATCACTTTTCTTCCATGTAACCACTGGACCATGCGCAATCCCTTAATCGGCCCCAATACAGCCCTTTGGGGATCCTACCTCATTGAGACCAAGAGTGGTGCAACCATCTATTTATCGGGAGATACAGGTTATTTTGATGGATTCGAGCAAATTGGGGCGGAGTTTGACATCGACTTGGCCATTTTCAATCTCGGCGCCTATGAACCCCGTTGGTTTATGGCCCCCAGCCACATGAATCCGGAAGAAACCATCCAAGCGTTTCGCGAATTGAGGGCCCGTCATCTCGCCATTGTCCATTGGGGTAGTTTTCGCCTCGGGGATGAACCGGTTCACTTGCCACCCCTTGACATGCGTAAGGCCCTGCGGTCAGAACAGCTGGAAAACCGATATCTGGAACTCAAACACGGGCAGACCCTCACTTATGCTTGAATGGGCCCTGTGTGTCGATCAGCTCGCGGCACCCCGCCGCAGTTCTCACCATCCCAGGCAACAACCGTGAGATCCTTTTAGCCCTTGCCTTGGATAGCAGCCCTTGTGCCCAAGCCAGTAAAAGAGCCCCGCGAAATGGGTTGCCTTCCCAAGGCTGCCCAAAAGCGCCCTGAAACCCTAACCTCATTGGATTAAAGCCGCATCTGCTTTACGGCCTATAAAGGCCTCAGGCAACGCCAAGGTCTTTCAGACCGGATATTGCACGCGTTGGAGGCCTCCCGTACAAGACCTTCAGGAGCGCCGCTAGACCCCTGCCACCGCAAGCTCCCATGAACGCCGCAAATGGGTTCCTCAAAGGCGTCCGCAGGGTGAAAATGTTGATGCAGCTTATTCTGAAAAGCGCCGGACCCAAAGGGCTGCCAGGTATATTTGGGGCAACCTTCATTGGGGGCCCTAAATATTTTCATCCAACACTATGGGCATCAATCTTATCATGAAATTTTCAGGATCAGCGGACTTTGACCTGTGTTCGATCCGCCCGCTTCTTGCCACAGATTGAAATTCCACTCCATTTAGGATAGGGATAGCAACACATCAAATCAGGGTGGCCACCACATCATTGTCATTATCCAACTGATCGGAGATTGAATTCGTGCCAAAACAACACGGTCTGGAAGATCCCGAGGAGTGGATCGATCTTTACGGTGACTACCTGTATCGATTTGCGCTTGCACGCATCAGCGACCCTGAACGGGCTGAAGACTTGGTGCAGGAAACGTTTCTGGCGGCCCTGAAATCTCGCCCCCATTTCAAGCAACGGTCATCGCCGAAAACCTGGTTGACCGCCATTCTCAAGCATAAGATTATCGATCACTTGCGAAAATCCTACCGTGAGCAAACCTGGGAAAGTGAAGAAGCACTCGATCGCAGCATCGATGAAATGTTCGATGAGGCCGGGCCTTGGAGCATGCGCCCACGCCGCTGGAATACCAATCCTGACGCTCATTTTGAACAGAAAGAATTTCTGAAAGTCCTGTACGCTTGCCTGGCCGGATTGCCAAAGCGCATTGCCCGTATTTTCACCATGCGCGAGATTGAAGGTTTGGGTACCGAAGAAATCTGTCAAGTCATGGGAATCACATCGACAAATTGTTGGACCATGCTGTACCGGGCTCGTAATGGTTTGCGGCGCTGTTTGCAGCATAACTGGTTCGACGATGTTACCTAGAGGCTTTCATGCGCCAAATGTTTAACCTAAACTGCCGGGATGTGTCGCGCCTGGTGTCGGATTCCATGGACCGCTCGCTTCCGCTGAGCACCAGGATAAAAATGCGCATCCACCTGGGCATGTGCAAATATTGCGCGCGCTACGCGAAACAGCTGCATTTTCTCCGAAAGATCTGCGCGGAAAATGTGGAAATCCCATCCGAGGCGAGCTTATCTGATGCGGCGATCGAGCGCATCCGTGATGCCGTGCGCGCGTTCCATGAGAAATAGTTTTTTCTTCGCTGCCTGGCGGATCGATGGTTTTTCCATGGCCGGCGGGTCGCCAAGCCCCCTGCCGTTTCACCGAATAGGCGCAGCGACCGTGAACAGGATTAAATACCCCCCGGCCTGAGATGCTGTTTTGTTTTCATGGTCGCAATCCACCCTTTCCAGCACGGCATCCTGTTTGTCTTAAATGACGCCCACCTGCCCTGCGACCAGCATTTGCTTTGCCCTTGTCAGGGGGCCTCAACCGGATATTTCCCAAGTTCGAGGCCGCCCTTACAGAGCCTTCCGGCGCGCCGCGATAGGCATGCCACCGCAAGCGCCGGATCACGCCCCAAAGGGATGCCGCGGGCTTGCCCGCCGGGTGCAAAGGGTAGGCGCGGTGTTCGGCAATGCGCCGCTCACCAAGGGTTAGCGGACCCATTTAGGGCAACCTTCCGTTCAGACAGGCAACCCATGCATCCAGTCAGTGGGCATCCATTGGGTCATGCCAGGTTCGGGTTCAATCATCAACGGATCTGGGTTTTTTCACTTCGAAGCGTTTTAGCCGGTACAATGCGGCTCGCCTTATGATCTCATCCAGCGTGGCGGCAATTATCCCCGGGTACCCCCTCTGCCAGCTGCATGCTTGCGCGTCGACGTCCATCCAGGATGCAATCGCACCGTCCAGAGCGTAAAATACCATCACCAATCCCTGGGATGAATCGAGCGGCAACCGAAACAAAGATAATCTTTCAAAATGGGCAAACGCATTAATGCAGAGGGAGCAAAGATGGGGTCAGCCTTGGCGGGGGTTTTTAAGCCCCTGACAAGGTCGCAAAAAGGGACCACGAAAAGACCAGGAAACAGCCACCCGGCGATGCGGTTTCCGTTATCGCACCTGTAAGGGGGCGCTGTTCGGAAGGAGATCGGATCAATGCATCTTCCACAAGTGACCATCGATCGTCACCGCTACGGGAGGCGACACTTGGCCTCTACCTGTTCGCACACTTGTCGCATCATCTTGTCGGTGAGTTGGGAGCCTTGAAAGCGCTTGATCGCACTCCTGATCGCTTCGGGTGGGACACAGGCTACGGAGGCCTTCCGAAGCGTCCTTATCCGCCATCCCGGAATCGTCAGAACGGATTGAACCGCAAGAGCCTCCCCGGTGGCGGTCAACAACCATTTCGCCAGCCAGGAGGCCTGAAACGCAGCGTTGGGTATGACCCGGTCGTCCTTTTTACGGTTAAAAACAACGCTGGAGCCATCCACGATCAATGCCTTTTCATTTGCGTGGCGATTGAATTGAGGGATAACCTTGATCGTCACTGTAAAAACACCGTTGGGGCCCACGATAATGTGAGCAATATGAAAGCGATCCGTAGGAAAGTCATGATAGACGCGGTATCCATCCGGCATGAGGCGGCCCACTTCCTGGGCCACTGCCATCTGGCCTTCATAGACGGCGCAAAGCCGTCTTTTCCTGGCTTTGAGACGTTTAAGCTTATTTGAACCATAGAGCAGGAAGCCGGCGCTGAGCACCCCTAGATAACACGACTCCATCCAGCCCAATTCCAGACGCAGGAAATGAACGTAGGAGAGCAACGCCGCGTATAAAGCGATGGGGATGGTTCCAATCGCAACAGCGAAGGCACGCATCTCATCATTGTTTCGATCAATACGGCGCCTTATCGATTCACCAGGGCTTCGCAAGGCGACGATATCCAGATGTCTGTTCCGCGTATTCAAACGGACTTCGGCGAGATGGTGCTGAAGCGTGGCCAGCATGAGCACCAGCAAACCAAATATTAAGATGAGCGGCAGCAGCCAACTCAGTTTTTCAATCCAGACAATCATCACATCAGCTTATCGTGGGAATCATTGCTCATTGTGGACTACCGAGGGTCAAAGTGGTCAAACCTCGAACCGGCGGCACATGCCTTGATGGGCAAATTTGCATCGCCGCAGTCGTTTGGTTTTGTAACGGAGGCATCTCCGCAACTTTCGTGAAGTAACTCGCCAATGCACGCAAGGCCGGCCCCTGACCATAGATCTCTGGAAGCAACAAACCGTCCTGGCTTGGCCCTCGTGAATCGGCCACCGTCTGGACATCTGGCGATGGCGGAGAAACCGTAAGGCGACGGCTTAGGCCACCGCCAGAGGGCGTTACCCGCCTTTGGATCCCCTTGCATAACATGGTGGGGCAGCAGATTCAAACGCCACTGGGGTTAGATCGGTTCGATCCGAAAGGCCCTTGGCGGATATTGCAAAACCAGGATCCCCCCAATTGATGTCAAGCCCTGCCATTGAAGAATGCTCGCTTAATGAGAACTTGCGCCTCTTGGATGGTTGTTCTGGTTTGACATACCCATCCATTTATCTTATTCTCCGGTAAAAGTGCTATTAATTCTATATATTTGGACGTTTTCATCGCATGAAACAACCTCCCTTGAAGAAATTCCAGTCCATCTGCACCCTTATCGGCAAGAATATCCCCACCACGAACCAGTGGGCCTGGGACGATAAATTCAACCATGCGCTGGTGGTTTTCAACAAAGAAAATTTAGAATTGATCCTTTTGCCAATTACCTTGGAATTTGATCAAGCATGGGATTTTACCACCCTTGATAAATCCTCCCCTCTCGTCAGTGCTTTTATCCAGACCGGATTCGGTCTGATGCCGGGCCAAAACCTTTATACCGCCACGGATGACCATACGAGCGGCTTGGTTCTCTATGCCACCTGCTGGCCGTGGGGTGATGGGGACAATTTCTCCCTCAGGGTCGGCCTATTCAGTGAAGACCCAAATTTCCCGCAACCTCAGTTGGTCAAGGAATATCTGACCGACTGGTTCCAAATTGTCGAATCATAATCTTGCCTTGCCGTTGCCCATCCAACCATCACGGTGGCAGGCAAATTCCCTATGAAGGACTAAATCCAATCGATCCCGCCCTCTACTCTTCGTGGTGGGGGAAATGCCGATCTGCACCCCGTCGAGCGTTGATGCGCCGTCGGGCATTGGGGCGGCAGAAAATCATTCGTGTGGTCAATTCGAACTAGTGGGCGTCGAAGATGTCACGTTGGACAATCTTGTCACTGAACCGCTTAAGCGGTCCGCGGCGCTCACGGGTATAGGTAATGATTTGCCGCCACCAAGCTTCTCCCAACAGCACCTTATGCACGGAATAATCGCGCTGGTCGGCCCGGCCATCCAATTCGATCTGCTCAATACCGAACGATCGATAGGCTGGTCCCAGCAGAAGGCAAGCCGCGATAATATGGCTGGCCTGCCGCTTGATCAACTGGTTGCCGTATAGTTTGGAAAGTGCCAAAGGACGGCTGTCATAGCGCAACGAGCGCGCAATTTCGGTTATGGTATAAATGCGCATGCGCATGATTTGGGTCGGATACCCGTAATCTTTGGCTTCCAAGGTCGCCGGGGTATCATCTCCCACCACCAGCAGATCAATGTCCTTGGGCTTTTGCGCCCCACCGAGACCCGCCAAGGCGCGCGCCAAGGATCCAAACAGAAGTACCGCACGAGGATGGAAATCTTCGAGATCCCGCCGAATTTCCGGTAAAACCTTTACGATTTCTTGCAGGTCATCAACCATATCACCCTCTATTGTGAGCTTTCCGAAAAATCCACGCGCTGGCCTTGCGTGGTCTGCTTCAATAGTGCGGTGTATCGTGAGGCCTCCCCTTTTCCGGCCTAAGCGCACGGGAAGGGAGCGATGATTGAAGCGGCCTTGAGATCGACTTTTGGCCAACGTACCGCTAACGGGTTGGCAACAACGTCAGCCATAGCAAAGATCGCTTGCTGCTGGGAAATGCGGTAACGCGCCAAGAATTGTTTTCGCAGGCCCAAAGTCTCCGGTTGGTGGACGATGCCAGTCCAGGCATCGAAATTTTTTGGTGGTCCGTACGGATGCTTCGACCCTTCCAAAAAGCGTTAGCCCCCGCCAAGCATTGCTTCCAGCTTGCGTCGCCGAAGCCGAGGATTCCCGCGGGATGGAAGACCCGTTTGATCGATTCCTCGGCCGTGGGTGCAACCCCCAGGCTTAGGCACATGTGTTTAGGACGTGAGACGAGGCTTCAACGCCGACAACGGGCAAACAAACGCTTTGGAGATGGGTTCTGTTTCTTATGAAGCACCGTTATCCCTAAAATCAGATGCGCGATACCGCTGCGCGGCCAATACATCAGTCGGGCCTTCGATCGTTTGGGAAAGGACTTCGATGGGGCTTTCGAATAAGGAAAAAGAAATTCATCCATCCCTGGTCTACCTCGCCCAATTGTTAAAATTTGTATACAATCGCCGCCTCCTTTTATCTCCAATCAACAAACGGCTTTCATTGAGTCGTCTATCGTATTGATATCAATCGCCTTTATCATTTCAGAAGCAGGTATGCTTTTTGCTGTCAATAATCGATACCCGGTATCCGATGCCCTGCGCGTCCTCATATTTCTGTGGAGAACTCGACGATGGTCGCCCTCGATAGCTGCCTCACACGATTCGGGACATTTTTAATCACCAGCTTGTTGCTATGCTTTTTATTCACATCTGCCTGCAAGGCAAACACCTTTCCGAACGCACCGCGCATTCAGCCCACGGTTGATTTTTGGCTTTCAATCTACTCCCGGTACGACCTTACGCAGGGGGTCCTTCATGACAGCCGGCGGCCCGAGATCGTCTATACGATCATCGATCTGAAGCATCCCCATGCGCCGGATGCCCATCGCATCAATGACCGACGTATGCGCCGCGCCCGCAAGACCTATCGCGGCATTCTCGATCGATTGATTCAGCATCCCGACCATCGTGACCCCGAAGTCGATCGTGTCGCCCATTTGTTCGGCAGCAGCGCTACGCCAGCCGAACTTCAACGTGCCAAGCGGCGGATTCGCTGCCAGGTTGGTCAGCGTGATCGCTTTCGGGAGGGCTTGATTCGTTCAGCACCCTATATCAATACCATTCGGGGCATCTTTTTGAAAGCCGGATTACCCGAAGATCTGGCCTATCTACCGCATGTGGAGTCATCCTTCAACACCAATGCCTACAGCAAGTCAGGCGCAACCGGCATCTGGCAGTTTACCAAAAGAACCGGCCGTCATTTTCTGCACATTGACCATGTCCTGGACGAACGTTTAGACCCTATTCGGGCTTCGGAAGCAGCCGCCCTCCTGCTGAAAGCCAATTACAAAAGGCTTAAAAGCTGGCCCCTGGCCATTACCGCCTACAATCACGGCATTTCAGGTGTCTTGCGGGCCAAACGACGCCATCGGACATATGAGGGTATGTTTGAGAATTACCGCAGTCGACGTTTTCGTTTCGCTTCCCGCAATTTCTATCCCGAATTTCTTGCAGCCCGCGAAGTCGCCGCGAATGCCCACAAATACTTTGACAACCTGCCGCTGCCGGGCAATTACCCTTATACTGTCGTCACTGCCGAAGGCTTTGTTCCAATTTCGGCGGTGGCCAAACATTTCAAATTGCCAACGGCGTTGTTACGGCAACTCAACCCGGCGCTGCGTCCATCGATCTTTACGGGTCTCCAGGACATCCCTCGAGGCTATGCCCTGCGCCTTCCGGCCCATGAGTGGCAAAACCGCCTGGCCTATAATACCCGTATTCCAGCGTCGTTGCTGGCACCTCAGCAAAAAGCCTGCCCGATCTACCGCGTGCGCAAAGGCGATACGATTGCCGCGATTGCCTATCGGCACAATCTGAGGGTAGCGGATTTGGTTGCTGCCAACCAACTCGCCAACCGGGGAAATCGGATTTATGTCAACCAGAAATTGAGACTGCCGGTCGTCACCCGTCCGATCAGAGAAAAAAGACAAGGGAGTTGAAGATGAAGGGCTCCGGGCCTGATGGTACCCTAGCGGCGGCCAATGGCGCCCTAAAGCCAAAAGAAGTTTGGATATGGCTTCTATAGCTTCAAGTTTGCTTTTCGCTTGGACGTGGTCTGTTTTCCAATCAGGCTCCAAAGGGGGATCAGGATTGCCTGAGGCTTACCCGGGAAGGTTTGCGATCCGCCTGGTTTAGCACCCCTGGTCGGCGCTCGGAGGCCATTTGGGCTCTCCCAGCGGCGTATTCCTTTTGGTGGGGGGGCAACGGGGCTGCCTCTGCCGCGCGCGGCATGAAGGAAACAAGGCGGGAAGTGGTCGTATGGCCAAGCAGAATGCATGTCGAACAAGCGGTTCGGAAACCCAAAGGACGTTTGCGAGGGTGTCATTGCGCTGAAAACTTCAGCGGCAAACGCCCTGAAATCGCCCAAGACGATAGCCCTTCGCGGTATCAATTCGTCATCCGGCTCATGCCGCAATTCGGATAACAAATACGCCAAGACCCTTTAGTTGGGCAGCATGCATGCCTCCGGCGGTTTACGGAAGGTTCGACGGGCCACAGGGTTTCCGACACCAATACGGAACAACATCACATGGCCCTCTGGGCTGCCGGGGGAAACATCAAATATCCTGTGATAGGTCTCCCAGAGGGATTGCAACATCTGCTCCTGTTTACTGCCCAACGCGCCCAGCTGATTCATCCGCCATCGCATCCAGAAAAGGGTGATAGCCGTCATCGGCTGGAAGGCAAGACCCTTCCGTGTCGCCGTCAACCACAGCCGCTCGAGTGCCCGTCCCCCCTTGATGAACGTTTCCGGACGAGTATCCGGGCATTTCAACAATCCCACCAGGGATGCCTGGCGAATCCCTCGGTATGAAATCAGCGCCACCATCCGGGATATTCCCAATCGGTTTAGCACGGTCATGGTCGACCATTTCCGGGTCATGCGCAGGAATGCTTCCCCTCCCCATCCAGCTTCTAAATTCTTGAGAGGGAATCCATCGCGCTCCCGCAACGCCTCGTCTTCGGTAAATCGAATCATGCCCATGAAATGTTCGTGCAAAGATCGCGAGGTCACCCGCACCTGGTCCGCCTGATAAACGAGATCGGCGATCGTTCGCAGTTCTTCTCGGGCATGATATAGCTTCAACTCCATCCCAGGGAATTGATCCAAGCTCTGCAGGAGCGCAATCGATGCATCCATTGGCAGCGCCGCCTGACGATAGTGGGTCCGGTTGGTATGCCGTTCCCAGATGAAGCGCTGGAGAGGATTTTCTTCGATATTCGTCCTCTGAAGACGGATCGTCGCCAAACAGTCATGGGCATCGCCACTTGCATTGTAGGCGATCTTTCCTTCCAGGCCATACCGACTGGCCGCCAGCAGGAGATTCTCCAAGGCCGCTCCGCAGGCGATCATCGAGGCGGTTTGATTGACGTTGAACAGGGAGTGATCGGCATTTGGCCGGAGCATGATATCGATCTGGTTTTTCCCGGAACGAAACCACCAGGGCTGGCAGTTGTCTCCCGAGGGGGCCTGGATCGCCGCGCGGAGAAGATAATCCATGACCGCCTCGGGAATATCGCGCCCCCAATCGGTCACGCGCGGCGCGCGCGGTTGAGCGGGTGAAGCGGTGCGGGACAAATTGGCCAGGGTCCGTTTGGTGGCGGCAATTTTCAAACGCTGGAGCGGATTGCGATTGCCGAAGGGCATATATCCCTTGTGAAATCGCCTGGCATAGGGATCATACTGGAAGTAGTGCGGCGCCGGTCGAACCCCTTTGTGCCCCAGCAAAATCCGGACAACTTCCGTTGCCGCAGTTGAAGCACAGTTCGCACAGCCTATCCCCAGAGAAGGTCCGCGATGGTTTTCAAGATCGATAGCGCGTGGATCGATATAGCGCCTGTGGGTTGCCCGGGGCGCCAAACCAATCATGAAGGACAGCAGTTTCTCTTCGGTGCGCATCGCGTCGTGAATATTAAAATAGGCATCGAAACCCATACCGCGGTGGGGGGCAAACACCAGCATGGCCGCACTGTAGCCCAGGGGCCCCGCTGTAACGACATGGATGCCCCTATCCCGCGCCCGATTGAACAGCATGCGGCGCACATCGAAATTAAAAAAATCGATCCCGTCCACCACCACGTCCACACCATCCAAAAAGGCTTCGAGATTCTGGCTGCGAACGCCTTCCGGAAACTTACGGATGTCGATATAGGGATTGATGTTGAGGGCTTCTGCGACCATCACATCGAGCTTAGGGCGCCCGAAATGGCTGGTCTTGGCGCCGTATTGGCGATTCACATTGGCGGGTTCGAAGATATCGAAATCGGCCAGGTGAAATCGACCAATACCGAGGCGGGCAAGGGTCACCAAGTGTGCCCCGCCGACCCCGCCCAGCCCGGGAATGGCCACGGTGGCATCCAGCAGTCGATCCTGCTCGGCGGGTGAGATGAAACCCATATTGCGGGATAGAGCCTCTTCGATAAAGTGGTATTTGCTCTGGTAGCCCAATGCCCGCAGCTTGCTAAGATGAGTCAAGGTTTCCATGGTCGTTTTTCCCGATCTTTAAAATCCACTCGGCGGAGCATCCCTCCCAGCGGACGGTGATGGCCGATAATGGCCAAATCGCATTGGGGATGTTTCCTGTATCAGGGCATTCCCATCTGTGCCATGAGCCCATCCGGATCGCTGACCGCCAGCCAGCCCTTGTCCTGATCGGTCGTGATCCACCGTGCTTGCTCCCATGATGACATGATGTCCTGAAAGGTCGGCCCCCCAATACCGCATTGGCGACTTAGCCATTGCATATCGACGGGCAATTCTCCGCAACGCGAACTGTCCACCAGGATGCGCGCGGCAAGCGAAGCAGGAGGATTGTAAAAACGCCCCTCGATTTGGTGTCGCAAACGGGTCCCCAGCAGTTCCAGTATGCGCAGCGCTTTTTCCTGGTTCGCTCGAAGCTGATGCAGCAATTCGGCGCGCTTCCAGACCATGACGTCGGCCTCGGCCGAATTGGCCACTATCGTGGACGTGCGTGGTCCGCCGTCCAACAGCGAGAGCTCACCAAAAATCTGTCCGGGCCCGAACATCGGACTATCGAATGACGATGCATCGACGTGTTCCCCGTCCACGACACGTACCGAACCGCGCATCATTAAAAAGGCTTCCTGACCAATTTCACCCTTACGGATGACGACTTCGCCTTTGCGGTAGATCCGGCGCTCGTTGGAGTCGGCCAGAATCATGCCGGATGGATCGTCAAAGGTCTCCCGGCTACCGGGCGGCAAATCGTGCAGGTCAACGTGCACAGGAAGCATCTCGACTTGGAGTTCTTCGGAATGGAAGGTCGCTCCGATGGCACGCGCACCCACAATCCTTTCCAGCATCGGCATGACGGGAGGGTGTAGGGTGGCCAGCACATGCCGGGCGCCTTTCTTGCGCATTTCCCTAAAACACATTTTTATAAGCCCGATCACGAGACCGGGGTGACGGCGGTATTTTTTCGTGCAACACAGCCATCCGATACAGGCACAGGCGCCTTGCAAGGTGTCGCGAAAAGGCCTGAAATCATAAAAATCGTCGGCCGGAAAGCCCACATCATTTTCCATGATGACGCGGATACTGCCAATCGGTTGACGGTCGTCAAAGGCCAGGACATTAATCGTCTCCGCAAAGCTGTCGTACTGATCAATAATATGGCTCCCCGAATGTTTGAAGCGTTGTTCCTCTTCCACAAAAACCCGGTGGCGGAAGCGATATACCTTGGCCTTGTCGGCTGTCGACTGGGCAATCTTCAATCGGATCGGCATGAATGGAACTCTCCTTCAAGGGACCGGCTGCGTCTGGACTGCAATGCGGTCGAAAGTTTTGCAACCCTCTTCAAACGTGCTAGGTGGCCATACGACTGGAAGCGCTGGCCCCCTTGCGTCGGGTGGCAACATGACCACCGCCGTTGGACACGAAGGAAAAGTATTTGCAAGATACGGGCCTGAGAAAAGCTCTCACCATTGCAGCCAACCAAACGTTGTGAGGATGCCAGATAAACCGCTAGGATGCTCGAGCGGACCCGATGGTCTTTGGTAGGATCTTGAGGACGGGCACTCCCGGTGGGCGTTTTAAAAAGTTCATCAACGACCCTGGACCGTATTGCCGATCGATGGGGTGGGCCAAAAGCTTGATCGTTGGATCGGAATGCCTGCCCTGGCGTCGTCACAGGGCAAGCCGTTCCTATGCTGACGTTTTACGACACCATGGTCCTGGCGCCAGCAAGAAACGACCCAATCATCCCCCCGCAGGCTTCGTTGGCGTATACCGATGTACACAGGGGAATAGTTTTGAACACGAACGATCCCTGCGGTCCAAGCCCATTGTGGCCACCTTAACCCGCATTTTCACGCGTTGGAGGCCTTCCTTGAGGAGGCGTTCAGGCGCACCACGGTACGCATGCGACCGCAAGCGCCTGATAACATCAACAAGGGATGCCGCAGGCTTGCCCGCCGGGTGAACTTGGTAGGCGCTGCGTTTGGAAATGCGCTGCTCACCAGGGGTTGCCGGACACATTGGCCGCAACGTTTATTCAAGACACGCAACCCATGCATCAAAACAAATGGGCACCAATATTGTCATGCCATGTTCGGGTTAGCGATGGGCCCGGATGGGGGGGCAAGCGAAACCTGACTTCTTTCAGCGTCATTCAGGCCGCTAACAGTACCGTCTCAGCGGAATGCGAGCGCGGGGCGATGCGCGCGACAGATGGTGGCAAAATCCTCCGGGTAATGACCGATAATCCACCGCTGTTGGGCTTCGCTAAATGCACCGGGAGACTCTGGAAGCCGTGGGAGAACGCTGTACAGGAGATGCTGCCCGCTGTCGCGGCAATCGAACCGTTTGGAATATTCGATCACGGTCATCATCCGTCCCCCCATGCGCGCCAGCGTCTGCAGGGCAACCAGCAGCGCTTTGTCCAGGGATCGCCGCGTGCTTTCATCGGCCTCCAGGATATTGCCCACCGGCGCAAGTGAGACCAATTGCAACTCCCACTGGGAGGTTTGGGCCTTGGGCACAAATAGCATGACCCGCTCGTCACGATAGACGATCAACGCCTGATCGCCTTCCGGGTCACCGTCGGTTCGCCGGTTGTTGCGGATGGCCTCGATATAGGCCCTAAAAAATTCCACGCCGAACGCCTCCCGATAGGCCAGGAGAAAGGCATGAATCTGATCGCCACAGGCATAAGCAGGGGCTGATGCGCGGCCGTTGGGCGTGGTTTCGACCGTTGGCGTCTCTCTGGGAATGAGGGCATACTGCTGATGGATTTGCTGATGAGAGGCGTGCAGACGATAATGGCTGGGCGCATAATCGAAACCAAAATTCCATCCCCACAGGGCACCGTTGAAGACCAGGCGGGGAGCCTCATTGGGAGAGTCCAGGTGCTGCCGGATACGACACCGCAGCGTTTCAAGATCGGCCGGTGACAGAGGGCCTCCGCCCCAATCGCGCGACAGTCCGATCATCTCGGCCAAGCGGATAAAAGTGCGCTGGTAATAGAGATGGCGCATGCCGGTCATATCTGCCATGGTCAATGCTTCCGGCCGATAACGAACGGCATCGTTGGCCATATTGGCCGCATAATGACCCCAAGGGATATAGCTGTTGCGACGGAGATATTCAAAGACGTGGCTGCCGCACTCCGTACGCCATTCACCGACGATCTCACTGCCGCCCTGGGCGCCGGGTCGCAGGACCATGACGTCTTTGTAGCTGTCCGGCAAGTTCGCGTTGTTGGCCACGGCCTCGAAAAGCGCCGGTCGATGAATCCACGGCCGCCAATCACCGTCGGGCATGGATGTATATCGGAGACCGGCGGGTTCACCGGTCTCGGGGTCATGGATGAATTCACCGGCGGCTTCCGCCAGGTGGACCAGATCCTCCGGATCGGTCGAATTCACGGCCAGGGCCAGTTGGACGGGCTCAGGCATGGATGCCAGCAGATCTCCGGATCCCCCTGACCCCGACGATCCGGAGGGTAATTGGTCGCGAATCCATTGGGACATTGAAACGCTCGGCGGCGATGGAAGACAGATAAGGGCGGGATCGCGGCGTTTGCCGTCGGCCCAGGCTTTTCCAATAAAGGTCGTTCCCCGAAAGGGGAACGGATTGGCAATTTCGTATACCCCGTCCGCCGACGGGACGGCCACCCCGCTGGAGGGGAAATTTTGGTGGTTGGTGACCGGTTGCCCGTTGCGGAGACGGCCCAGTTCGGCAACCCACTCATGCGCACGCAGATTGGTCACCGCATAGGATGGTTTATGGAGCGCTACCTCAAAACGGCCTTCCGGCCGCACCGACGTTCGCAAATCCATTGCTGGTTGATCCTGTCCTTTCATCACCGCGGTCGAACCTCGAAGGGCATCCTGGGAGCCGACCCGGACGGCGCCCGGGCTAACCATCCCGGCCAACGTGCTATGCCCGACGGCCGGAGGTTTCGTCCACCACTGGCCAGCGCCCTTTCAGGCCCGGACCCGGTCGAACGCGCCTGAATCTCCCATGGTCGGGCATAGGGGGTATGCCATCGGGAACATCCGATGCTCGAGGTGGGCAGATACCATGACCCCATCGTAGATCCTCGCGGCATCATCCATTTTTTGGAACCCTAGGGTGTCATGGGGGAAAATACGGCGTCACTGAGAATAATTTAACATGGGGTGAGGCCAAGAATCAACTGCGCCGCAAACGGCTGGTAGACGATCCCGCGATCGTTGTCATGGGATGTCGGGCAGGTCCGTTCGGAGGCAAACCTGCCCGATCAATTCAGGGGCTGTTGGGGGTGACGGTGTAGGCGAATGATCCCAGTTCCACATCGCGATCGGGCATCTCCTGAACAATCGTCACCGTCCATTGACCGGGTTTATCCGTGGGGACGGGTTTCCAGGTGCGGTAACGAATCGCTCCCTTGAGGGTCAAATCGGTTGTTTTGCGCACCCGGTCTTTGCGTGTAAAACTTATCAGAAGCGATGCCTCTTCATCCGCCGGCACGAGAAAATTCATCCATATAAAGACCTCGCTCCCCAAGGGAAGCGCGGCGGCATCCGCAGGCTTACGGCACTCATTTTTATCCTCTCCTTCCGGAGCCACTTCCGAACAAAGGGCATAGGCCATCAGCAAAGCCCCCTGCCCCTGGCCGTTGAAATAATAATCAACGACCGCAAGTGCCTGCTGGGGGGTGGGTCGATCGACCGCCCCTGCGCTCAACGGCAGACCGACCAGTACCAGCACCAAAATCCATAATTTCTTCATGATCCCTCCCTGTTGATGGTTGCGGTCACGCTTATGCCGACCGCCCGTGATTCGTTCAAGGACCGTGCCACTGTCGGCGATTCGTTTTATAGAGGCGATCATTTCCGGCCGAAGCGCCGTCAGGAGGTTAAAGGCGCGATATACAGACGGTTGAGTTCTTCGTTGACCCAGCGGTGATCGCGATCGCGAATTCCTTCCACAAACAGGGTGCAAATGGCCTGGGCCATGGCCGCAGCCTTGTGGTAAACGGCTTCGATCATGACCGCCAGCGCAGGCCAATTGCAATCGGCCATGAAACGTGTCACCGCGGCGCGGATTTCAGGAAACAGTTTTTTACCCAGGCCGTCCAGGAAGGCCGCATAGAACCCTAAAGCCGCCCTATGCCGCGATTCCACGATCCGGTTTAACGTTCCTTGGGGACCGGTATCGGCCAGGATATCTTTCACCGTGCGGACCAGCAATTCGGTCGGTGTATGGGGCAAGGCGGCAATGATGTCGCGCCAGATTTCGGCATCAAAGGAGGTGTCGGTCAATTCGCCGATTTCATGGTATAAAAATGTATCCTTTTGGGCCTTGATCACTTTCGGCAGGCAGCTTCGCAGCGAATCCGCCTCCTTCTCGGCAATGCCGCAGGCCGACAGTGCATAGTGGAAGAAAGGTCGCCCGGACTGCGTCAGATACAGCATTTGATCCCAGACATAAAGCGCGACCGCCGAATTGCGAATCACAACGGTGTTGCTCTGCGTCAACGCCGGGAGCGTCAAGAGGTCGCGCGCCAATTCCTTTTTCAGGATTACCACGGGATGTCCGTTGACGG
>JASFFM010000028.1:0-19562 GCA_050124295.1 Desulfobacterales bacterium
TGAAACCCCGGGCAAAAGCGGCATCGCGGCCGCAGGAAAGGTGGACACCCATTTCGCGAATGCCCAGGCGATCGTATATTTCGGCGTAGCGGCAGCGCTGGACGTCAAATCTAAGTTGGTCGAGGCCGGCATGGTGCACGGTAATTTCCAGGGCATCCTCGCGCGTCCATACCTCCCGGCCCATCCGAGCAAGATTTTTCAGGGTGTTGCCGTCCTGTTTCGCCGCCCATTGCCGTCCGGCATCTTTGGCCAGACGCTGAATGGTTTTACCCGCCAGCGCGAGGGCCCGTGAAGCCCCGAGGCATAGCCGTTTATCAAAGCCACGGCCATCTTGGCTTCGATTTCCCGCTGAAGGATGAGCGGCAGGGTCGTCACGGTCGTTCCGCCCATTGTGGTGCGCCTCCGGATGCCATCGTGAGTCAGTTCTTGTTTCCCAAGGCCTGAGACCGCTTCGTGGCGGTCTCCACCGCATCCATGAGCGCCGACCTTACCCCGGCGGCTTCCATTTTATGCAGGGCGGCGATGGTGGTCCCGCCCGGTGAGGTGACCATGTCCTTCAACTGTCCGGGGTGGTGACCGGATTCCAGGCACATTTTGGCGGCCCCCAGAAGGGTCTGGGCGGCCATTTCGAGAGCTACGGGGCGCGGCAGTCCCATCTTGACACCGCCGTCCGACAGCGCCTCGATCATCAGGAAACCATAGGCCGGACCGGATCCCGATACGCCGATGGCGGCATCCATATACTTTTCGGCGATCGTGACGATGCGGGCAACCGGGCTGAAGATGGCTTCGGCCACGGCCTGGTCTTCTTTCGAGGCCGGACTGTCGTCGGCCAGCGCGACCATTCCTTCACCGACGAAGACCGGTGTGTTGGGAACGGTGCGCATGATGCGCGTGCCGGCACCCAGGCTTGCGGCCATGGCCGCCACGGTCAGTCCGGCAACGATGGAAATCACCAGCTTGGATTGGTCGGTGCAGGCTTTTAGGGGGGCCATTACCGGGCCCGCGACCTGGGGCTTGACGGCCAATACCAGAATGTCCGATGCGCAAACCAGGGCCACATTATCGTCGACGACCTCGATGCCGTAGCGGGTCTGCATGAATTCGCGCCGTTCCGCAACGACATCGGAGGCCATGATGTGATCGACCGGGACGGCCCCGCCTTTCAGCAGTCCCTGAATAATGGCCTCGGCCATGTTGCCGGCACCAATGAAACCAATCCGTTTGCCTTCGAGAGCATCATGTTGCATGTTTTCCGTCCTGATATTTGATGGGCCGTGGGATGTCCGCGCCGTTTTCCCGGCCGGGTCTCGGCGGCTTTTGGTCTCTACAACTCCCGAATCTAAACCATATCATTGGAAATGTCCAACCGGCAAAGTCGCCCCCAGGACTGGCGCGGCGCGTATTGAGGTTTATTATGGTGGACAAGGCAAGATCCCGACGACACCCGACCAACAGCAAAGGAGAGTGATGCTATGCCAACTTCCGCCTATGATGTCGTTATCCTGGGTCTGGGGCCGGCCGGTCTGCAGGCCGCCGTCCACGCGGCGCGCCGCAAGACATCAGTCCTGCTTCTGGGCCGCATAAACAAAAGCAGCCTTTTTTCCGCTCACATCGAAAACTATTTCAGTCTATTTAATATGTCCGGCGCGGAACTGCTCACGCGCGGACTCGAGCAGGCGCAACGCTTCGGGGCGCAGATTAAGGAGGAAAATGTCATCGGGATCGATTCTGAAGACGGCTCTTTTCGCATTCGCACCGAAGGGGGATCGACCATCGATGCCCGGAGCCTCATTCTGGCCACGGGATCCAAGCGCAACAAGCTGGGCGTTCCGGGTGAGAAGGCCTTTCTGGGTAAAGGTGTCAGTTATTGTGTCGATTGCGACGGCTTATTTTTTCGCGGGGTGGATGTCTGCATCGTGGGAAACGAGAGTGCGGCGGTTGACGGAGCCCTGACTCTGGCCAAAACCGCCCGGGAAGTCCATTTGGTTTGCGACCGTCTGGAGGTCGCCGATGCCCTGCAGGCGGCATTAGCAGCGTCGCCTGTGATTCTCCATAAAAACAGCCAGATCAAAGAAATTTACGGGCAGGAAGCGGTGGAAGGGGTGCGTCTGTCCAACGACATCCGACTGCCGGTGGAAGGTGTCTTTATCGAGCTGGGGGCCAAGGGGGTTCTCGAACTGGCGCTCAAACTGGGCATTCAATTGGACAACGAGATGAAATATATCCAGACCAACAAACAGCAGGAGACCAGTGTTGCCGGAATTTTTGCGGCCGGCGACATCTGCGGCATGCCCTGGCAGCTGGCCAAAGCCGTCGGTGAAGGGTGTGTGGCCGGCATCAGTGCGGCCCAGTGGGCCAAAAAACAGCAAGGCAAGGCCGGTTAGCAGACCCTTCCCCCCCTGATCGCCGCCCCGGGTGGGCGGGTCATTGATGTCCAAATTATCCCTCCCCTCCCCTTGACGGCCCCCCAAATAACATTACTATTAAATAAAAAAATTTTTAGTAATATTCTTATTTAGATGGAGGTTGTGTTATGAGCAAGGTTATTGGAATCGATTTGGGAACCACCAATTCTTGTGTGGCCGTCCTGGAAAACAAAGAAGCACAGGTGATCACGAACACCGAAGGCGGGCGTACGACCCCCTCGATTGTAGCCGTCAACGACGGTGGTGAGCGTCTTGTGGGGCAAATCGCCAAACGGCAGGCGGTGACCAATCCGGAAAACACCGTCTTCGGGGTCAAGCGTCTGATTGGTCGAAAATTCGAGGCTCCCGAGGTACAACATGATATCCCGGTGTTGCCCTACCGCATTGAGTCCGCTGAAAACGGTGATGTCCGTATTCGCTTAAAAGAACAAGTGTACAGTCCGGCGGAAATCTCATCCAATATTCTGGCCGCGATTCGTAAAGCGGCGGAGGCCTATTTGGGCGAGAAAGTGACCGACGCGGTGATTACGGTGCCGGCCTATTTCGACGACAGCCAACGGCAAGCCACCAAGGACGCCGGAAAAATTGCCGGCCTCAACGTGCTGCGGATTATCAATGAGCCCACCGCGGCGGCGCTAGCCTATGGAATGGAAGGTAAAACCGACCAGAAAATCGCCGTCTTCGACCTTGGCGGCGGAACCTTTGATGTTTCCATTCTGGAGATCGGCGACGGGGTTTTCGAGGTCAAAGCCACCAATGGAGACACCCATCTCGGTGGAGAGGACTTTGATCTGCGTCTGATCGATTATCTGGCCGATGAATTCAAAAAGGACCAAGGCATTGACGTTCGCAAGGACAAGATGGCCCTCCAGCGGCTCAAAGAAGCTGCCGAGAAAGCCAAAATGGAGTTGTCCTCGTCCATGGAAACCGAGGTCAACCTGCCCTTTATCACAGCCGATGCCGGGGGCCCCAAGCACATGAACATCAAAGTGTCACGGGCCAAATTGGAAGCCCTGGTGGCCGACCTGCTGGCCAAACTGGAAGGCCCCTGCCGACAGGCCATGAAGGATGCCGGTTTGGAGCCAAGCGACATCAGCGATGTCGTGCTGGTGGGCGGTATGACCCGTATGCCGGCGGTGCAGACCAAGGTCAAGGCGATCTTCGGCCGGGAACCCGACAAGGGGGTCAATCCGGACGAAGTGGTGGCCATGGGGGCCGCTATTCAGGGCGCCGTGCTCAAGGGGGACATCAAGGACGTCCTTCTGCTGGATGTTACCCCCTTGTCTCTGGGCATCGAAACCCTGGGCGGCGTCATGACCAGACTGATCGAGCGTAACACGACGATTCCGGCGCGCCAGAGCCAGGTGTTCTCCACGGCCGAGGACAATCAGCCGGCGGTGACCGTGCATGTCCTGCAGGGTGAGCGCGAAATGGCCGCCGACAACAAGACCCTGGGTCGCTTCGAGTTGACCGGCATCGCGCCGGCACCCCGCGGCATGCCCCAGATCGAGGTCACCTTCGACATCGATGCCAACGGGATTGTCAACGTATCGGCCAAAGACCAGGCCACCGGCAAGGAACAGTCGATTCGCATCACCGCGTCGAGTGGTCTGAGCGAGGCGGAAATCGATCGGCTTGTGCGCGAAGCGGAAATCCATGCGGATGCCGACCGGCGCAAAAAAGGTCTCGTGGATGCGCGCAACGAAGCTGACGGGCTGGTCTACACCACCGAAAAATCCCTCGCCGAAATGGGGGCTCAACTGGACGATGCCTCCAAGAGCCTGGCCCAAAGTGCCATTCAGGCGCTGAAAACCGCCATGCAGGGGGAGAACGTGGAGGAAATTCGCCGTCTAAGCGAAGACCTCAAGCGGGTTGCCCAGCAGATGGCTGCCTCGGCCTACGGTCAGCAGCAGGCGGCGGGGGGCGCGTCCCCGGAAGCGCAGGCGTCTCAATCCGAGCGTCAGCGCAAGGAAGACGTCGTGGATGCCGAGTTCGAGGAAGTCAATTAACCGCCAGCGCCAACCCAACATCAACGCCGCCTCCTGGCAACAGGGGGCGGCCTTTTAGGGGCCCTCGTCTTCGGGCAAGCCTGCAGTTGTCACCCCCCCCTAACGTTTCCTTCCTTTGCCACGGAAAGGTCAGGTCGCCTGACCCCGCAAACCGATTTCATCGGCCACTTCCCGCATTCCCATGATCGTGTCCGTGATGAGTTCCGGTAGATCGATCTCCAGCATGGCGGCCCCCTTTTCGATGATGGAACGATCCACACCGGCGGCAAACCGTTTGTCTTTCCATTTCTTTTTAACGGATTTGGCTTTCAGATCCATAACGCTTTTCGAGGGGCGCACCAGTGCGGTGGTCGTCACCAGGCCGGTCAGCTCATCGACGGCAAAAAGAACCTTCTCCATGGTCGAGCGCGGTTCCACTTCCGTACAGATGCCAAAACCGTGACTGAGGACGGCCCGGATATAGTCTTCCGGCCAGTCGTTCTCCCGCAAAATGGCTTCGGTCTTGAGGCAGTGCTGGTCCGGAAATTGTTCGTAATCCAGGTCATGGATCAGGCCGATGATACCCCAAACCTCCTCATCTTGGCCAAATTTACGGGCAAAATGGCGCATGACCCCTTCCACGGCCAGGGCATGGCGGCGCAGGCTTTCGCTTTGGTTGTAGGTGGTTAGCAGATGCCAGGCATCTTCCCGCGTGGGGAGCGTGTTGGTCATGATGGGCCTCCTTTGGTCCGGGCTTGATCAAGAAAGACGGGCTCCTAACAGGACTGATTCAACGGCGGTGGTTTAAGTTCCCCCAAAAGACGAAGTCCATTGGTGGAGGATCGATATCGGCGTCAGGCCCATTTCTCACCCCACGGCGCACGATCGGCAAGCCGGCTGGCGAAAAAACAATCGCCCCCGATCGCGCCTCGGTCGGAAATCGCCTGGAAACGGACGAATGCTGCGTTCATCAAGAAAAGCTTCATTTACGTATAAAATTTTGATAGTGTGCCACCATTATCTTTATTTCGCCAAATGGCAACCTCGCGAGCGTGTTTTTAGCGTATGGATCCCAATCTTTCGAAGGCCATCGTGGATTTCTTCTTGGATATCCCGATTTTCAGTCGGATGAACGCCGAAGAGGTCAAACTGGTGGCCAAGCATATGAACGTGATCGAGCTGCAGCCTGGCGAAATCCTTTTCGAGGAGGCCGACCGGGGCAATTTCATGTGTTTTATCGCCCACGGCACCCTGGATGTGATCAAACAGCCGGCCGCCGCGGAGCAGGAGCTCGTCATCACCACCCTTCGCAAAGGACAGTCCATCGGCGAGATGTCGGTAATCGAAAACCTACCCCGCTCGGCGACCATCAAAGCGCGCGATAATACGAAGCTTTTTATTCTCTCCCAGGCCGCTTTTGATTTGGTATTGACCCGCCACGCCAACATCGGCATCAAACTTTTAAAAGGGGTCGCCATCCTGCTCAGCAACAGCCTGCGCAAAACCTCCAGTCGCCTGGTGGACTATATGCTGCCCATCAGCTGATTCACGATCGCCTCCCGCCTTCCCTTTTGCCCCGACACGATTCTCATCACCGTGAAAGGCCCCCCGCCGCCACCGGCAATGGCCCTCCCGATGACAGGCCGCACGGGCGGCAGGGAGCTAAAATCGATCGACGCATTTAAGTTGCCAGGGAAAAGCGCCGATAGATTGGTGGGGGGATACGGGTCCTGGCGGCACGGTTCGCTCCGATCCCCTTAGAAGGTGCCCGAAAACCATCTGCTTGGGCTGCGGAAGCATGTCGACCCGGGCGTGGGACTTGAGTTCGTGGCGAAAAAAAATTATAACCATAAGAGTCGCCCGGTATTTGGGGCGCTCATGATGTTCAAACAGTCGTCGGGTGCGGGTTCATGATGAAGGCTGGGGTCATGCAAAAAAGAATCGGCATGGTGGTGGCACTGCTGCTGATGGTTGGGGCAGGCTCTCCGCTGTCGGCTGACATTTACATGTACCGGGATGCCGATGGCGTGATGCATTTTACCAACACGCCCTCCTCACCGGAATACCGCCTTTACATCCGCACCCATAAACCCCGCTTCTCCTCACCGACCAATCACCGTCAATACGACCGGATCATTCGCGAGGCCTCGCGGCGCCACGGGGTGGATTTTTTCCTGCTCAAAGCCGTCATCCAGGCTGAGTCCAGTTTCAATCCCCGGGCCGTGTCCAAAAAAGGCGCCCGGGGGCTGATGCAGATCATGCCGGAAAACTACCCGGCTCTGAATATCAACGACCCGTTTGATCCCCGCCAGAATATCATGGGGGGCACCTTCTATCTACGCACCTTGTACGATCGTTACGAGGGCAAGCTGGCCCTGACCCTGTCCGCCTACAATGCCGGTCCCACCATCGTGGATCGCTATCAACGCATCCCTCCCATCGCCGAGACCGAGCGCTACGTTGAAAAAGTCATGCGCTATTACCGTCACTATAAGGATCGCGCCTAAGCCCGCCAGCACGGGACCATATGGATCAGTCCACCTTCAGCAGCACCTGGGCCGTCCGATTGGGGATATAGACTTGCAGCCGGCCTCCGGCGGTACCCGGCGCCTCCTCTATCGGCAGCGAGAAATGCGTCTGATCGGGTTGAAGGCGGGCGTGTCCCCCAAAGGCTGCGGCGTCGCTGTCAAAAATCAGACGGTATTGGCCGGGTGCCCCACGGAAGCTGTAGTCGGTGAAGGAACGCGTGGGGTGAAAACCGAAGATAAAGAGAAGATCGGCGCGCGAAAAGGCCAATACTTGGTCCGTCCCGTGCTCATAAACCAGATGGGCCCAGGGGTCTTGGAAAACCGCATGGGTCTCGACCAGGTCCAGCATGGCCCGGTCGAAGGCGGCCAGCTGGCCGTATTTGAGATCGGGATGATCTGCCAGGTGCCATTGGCGGCGGGCGTAACGATAGGACCAGTGATTGCCTTCCCGGGGGAAATCGATCCATTCGGGATGACCGAATTCGTTGCCCATAAAGGTCAGGTAGCCATGACCGGCCGTGGCCAGGGTGATCAGGCGAATCATCTTGTGGATGGCCATGGCACGATCCATGGCCATGTCCGGATCATCCCGGTGCATGTGATGGTACATGGCGGCGTCGGCCAGTCGGAAGATGAGGGTTTTGTCCCCCACCAGGGCCTGATCGTGGCATTCGGCATAGCTGATGGATTTTTCGTGGGGTCGCCGATTGGTTAGTTCGTGCCACAGATGTCCGGGGTGCCAGTCTTCGTCGGCCACATCCTTGGTCAGGCGGATCCAGTTGTCGGCGATGCCCATGGCAAAGCGATAATCAAACCCCACCCCGCCCTGGTCGTCGGGCAGTGCCAGGCCGGGAAGACCGCTGATATCCTCCGCAATGGTGACGGCCCGGGGATTCACGGTGTGGATCAGCGCATTGGCCAGGGTCAGATAGACCACCGCGGCTTCATCGACATTGTCGCCAAAATAATCGTCGTACGAGGTAAAGGCTTTCCCCAGGCCGTGATCCAAATAGAGCATGCTGGTGATACCGTCGAAGCGGAAACCGTCAAAGCGATATTCCTCCAGCCAGAATCGGCAGTTAGACAAGAGAAAGCGCAGCACCTCGGGTTTGGCATAATCGAAACAACGGGAATCCCAGGCCGGGTGATGGCCGCGTGGACCGTCGTGAAAGTATTGATAGAGGGTTCCGTCGAAACGGCTTAGACCCTCCACCTCGTTGGCCACACTATGGGAGTGCACCAGATCCATGACCACCCGCAGTCCGGCGCCGTGGGCGGCATCGACCAGGTATTTTAGATCCTCCGGCGTTCCGAAACGGGAGGAGGCGGCAAAAAAACTGGACACCTGGTAACCGAAGGAACCGTAATAGGGGTGTTCTTGCACGGCCATCAACTGGATCGTGGTGTACCCGGTCTGCTGGATGCGCGGCAGCAGGTGGTCGGCAAACTCGCGGTAGGAGCCGAGGCCCTCCTTTTCCTGGGCCATTCCCACGTGGGTCTCATAGATCAGGATCGGATCCTGCGGCGGTGGCGCCTCATTATGCCAGCGGAAAGGCTCCCCCGGATCCCACACCTGGGCGTTGAAAATCAATGTTCGTTCATCCTGGAGCACGCGTCGGGCGTAGGCCGGTAAACGGTCCCCGTGGCCTCCCGGCCAGTGGATCCTCAGGCGAAACAAGTCGCCGTGCACCAGACGATCCCCAGGCAGCCGAATTTCCCAGACCCCCTCCCGTTGCGCTGCGCGCCGCAGGGCGTACACCGGACGTTCTGCCCAATCACTGAACGTTCCCACCAGAAAGATCGCTTGTGCATTTGGCGCCCATTCCCGGAAGATCCACCCGTCCGGATCCCGATGCAGGCCGAAATACAGATGGTCGCAGGCGGCCGCAGGCAGCGATGCATCCGCTCCGCTGAGCTCGCGGCAGGTGGTTTCGACAGCCTGCCGGCGTTTTAACAGGGCCTGCCGGTAGGGGGCCAGCCAGGGATCTTGGGCGAGCAGCTTTTCCAGCCATGGGGGGCTGTCGGCTATCTTTGCGGATGCCATGGGGCAACCCTTTCAATCGCAGCGCGCTTCACCTCACCAAACCGCGGGCGCGGGTTTGGTGGCCTTTAATGGGCGGGACCCGCGATCAGGGGCCGCTGCAACATTTTTTCATAAAGGTTGATATAGTGGCGGGCGGTCACATCGTGGGTGAACGTTTTCGCGCTCTCCTGCATGATGCGCCGGATTTGTCGCTGACGTATTTTCGCGGAGTGACCGTGAAAGAGCATGGCCTGATCCATGGCCCAGAAAAGCCCGCCACTGTCATAGACGTCGAAAAGAAAACCGTTGCCTGCATCCGCCGCCACGGACAGGTGGGCCACGGTATCGTGGATACCGCCCGTATTGTGTGCCACGGGCAGACAGCCATAGAGGGGTCCGATCATCTGGGGCAGGCCGCAGGGTTCGAAGCGGGAGGGCATCAGGATGAAATCAGACCCGCCATAGGCCACCCGTGCCAGCTGCTCGTCAAACCCACAGACGGCAACGCGGTCGAAAAGATCGTGAAAGGCGACGATATTGTGGAAAACGTTTTTGAACTCCCCGTTGGCCACGAAGACGATCTGCAGATGACGTTGCCAGTACTTGGACACCACCTGGTAGAGGATTTCCGCCAGCAGTTGGCAACCCTTCTGGACGGGATCCAGCCGATGGGGCCAAAAAAATACGGCGGCTTGATCGTCTTGCACCAGGCCAAGGCTGCGTTGCAGGTGGCGTTTATTGGCGCGCTTGCCCTTGGGGTGATCCGTGGCGGAATAGGTGGCCGCCAAGGCCGTGTCCGTTTCTGGGTGATAGGAGGGATCGGGTGCGTTGAGTATACCGGTGGCACATTCGGCTTTTGCTTTATTGATCAGCTCCTGCCTGAGCGGTGCTTCAACAAAATCATGCTGGCCGGCCACAATCTCATCGAGAAAGGTCGGGCTTACGGTGTTGACGAAGTGGGCGGCAAAGACACCGCTGACCAGAAAGTCCACGGGTATGTCCTCCCGGGTGGTTTCATATTCCACGGCCATATTTTCGTAATAAAGATGATGCCAGAAATAGGCGGCATCGATCCCACGATCCTCGATGGCGGCCAATAGTGTTTTGACGGTGTGGATATTGTGCACCGTAAAAAGACAAGGAATCCCCATCTCCCGTGCGGCGGCGGGAACGAGACCGGTCATCCAGTCGTTGCAGTGGATAAGATCGGGCTTGACCCGGGGCAAGATGTTGTTGATGATTTCCCGTTGGAAGGCCAGGGCGATTTTAATATTGTCCGATCCGTATTGGGAATAGACACTGGTCGTATAGAAAAAGGCGCGGTCTTCGGCCAGGTGTATGCGCTCGTCTGGCATTTTGTCACGAATGCGACGAAATTCCGTCTTCAGAACGGGGGCCGTGTGAGCGGCGAAAATTTCGCGATAGTCCGGCAGGGCCACATGCACATCGGCCCCCTGATCGTAAAGGGCGCTGATGAGGGCGGCGGAAACATCGGCCAATCCCCCCGCTTTGGCCGTGAGGTGATTGGACATATTGCCCATGCCCTCGGGAAGATAGGTGACTTCGGGCGTTACGACCAAAACAGTGGGATTGCTCAGGCTGGTTGGCATGAAAGCCCCTCTCACTTGGCGATCGTCATCATTTGGATGGAAGCCATCAACAATGCGCATCCGCCCCCTCCCTGCGGGCGGGTGCGTCAGGCCCAGGAGATCAGCCCGGGCGTATAGCGAATCCAGATATCGCCCTTCGGCGTGACCCGCGCGGTAAAACCGTAGCGGCCGGCAGCGTCACAGGGCAGTTGGCAGCCGTAGAGATAGCGGTTGTCGCTGAGCTCTTCCAATACATTCATGGATTCGCGGTAGGTGACCCCCAGGCGGTCCACGGTTTTGGGCGGACCGTAACAGAGCTCCACTTCGACTTCGTGGGGTTTAATTTCACCGAGATTGACCAGCACGCTGATTTGCAGCTGGTCGCCGACCCGCAGCGGACCTTCGGTTTGCAGGACCGGGAAATCAACCACGACATCTTTCCAAAGCTTTACCAGGCGCGCACAGGTCTGGCTCTTTTCGACGGCGACACTGGCCTGGTTGGCCAGTAGGTCGTGGTACTGCTGAGCTGCGGGTTGGTAGAAGCGCGCACCATATTGGCTGACCATGCGCTGGGCGCTGAAGTCCCGCATGGCCATTTTCATAGAGGCTTTCATCTTTTGCAGCCAGCGCAGGGGCAGCCCGCCGCTTTCGCGCTCATAGAAACAAGGGATAACATCGTTTTCCAGGACGTTATACAGGGCCTGCCCTTCGATGCGATCCTGGTAGCCGGCATCCTCGAATTCCTCACCATCACCAATGCGCCATCCGCGATCTTCGCGGTAGCCTTCGCACCACCATCCATCCAGAATGCTGACGTTGAGAACACCGTTGATGGCCGCCTTCATACCGGATGTACCGCAGGCCTCGAAAGGCCGTCGAGGTGTATTCAGCCATATATCGGCGCCCTGGAGAAGCCGCCGGGCGATCTGCATGTCGTAGTCTTCCAAAAAAATAAATCGGTGGCGGACGCTGGGCCGCCGACCAAATTCGACCAGTTTGCGGATGAGTTCCTTGCCCTCGTTATCCTGGGGATGGGCCTTGCCGGCAAAGATAAATTGAACCGGAAAGTCCTTGGAGTTGATCATCGCTTCCAGGCGTTCCGAATCTTGCAACAGAAGATCGGCCCGTTTATAGGTGGCAAACCGTCTTGCAAACGCGATCGTGAGCGCATCCTGGTCCAGTACGGATTCGACCTCTTTCATAATCGTTATGGGCGCATTGCGCCGGCCGTATTGAGCGGCCATGCGAAGACGGCAGGCGCGGATGAGACGAGCGCGATTGATTTCGTGCGCGTGCCAGAGCTCCTCGTCGTACATCTCATCCAGCCGGTGGCCGTTGTCCTTGTGCCCGATGGCCAAGTGCCATTCCGGACCGATATAGCGCTCGAACAAGAGACTGTTTTCCGAGGCCGTCCACGTGGGAATGTGGACACCGTTGGTCACGTGGGTGATCGGCACCTCGTCCTCCGGGATCCCGGGCCAGAGATGATGCCACATCCGACGGGCCACGGCACCGTGCAGTGCACTGACGCCGTTGCAATGGGCCGACATGCGTTTGCCGAGGATAAACATGGAGAGCGGTGTTTCGGGGGCGCTTCCCTGGGGCTGTCCCCAACTAAGGATCGCCTTGAGGCTGGTGCCCAATGGCTCCTCGTAAGGTTTCAGGCAAGGGGCCACCATGTCCACCGGGAAGTCGTCATGCCCGGCGGCCACGGGCGTATGGGTGGTGAAGACGGTGCTGCGCGGCAGGACTTCCATGGCCGCCTTAAGTTCCATGGGACCGGTCTGAACCAGCTGGCTGAGACGTTCCAGACTGGCAAAGGCCGAATGCCCTTCATTCATGTGAACGACCTGTGGCGTTCGCTGGAGCATTCCCAGCGCCCGCATGCCGCCGATCCCCAGCACAAGTTCCTGGGTGAGGCGCCGCTGGCTGCCGCCTGAATACAGGCGGGCGGTAATGTCTCTCAGGTCCGGTGAATTTTCCCGCACATTGGTATCCAGAAGAAAAAGCGGAACGCGCCCGACCTTGATTTCCCAAACCATGGCGTGAATGGTTCCCTCGGGGCTGTCTACGGTGATCTGCACTTCTTGACCGTCGGGGGTTCGGGCGCGCTCGATGGGCAGCATGAAAATGTCGCTCTCAGGATAGGCTTCCTGCTGCCAGCCCTCATCGTTCAGGAACTGTCGGAAATATCCCTGCCGGTAAAAAAGTCCCACGCCGACCAGCGGCAGTTTAAGATCCGATGCGGCTTTGAGATGGTCGCCAGCCAGAATGCCCAGTCCGCCGGAGTATAACGGGACGCTTTCGTGCATGCCGAATTCCATCGAAAAATAGGCGATGGTGGTATCGGGAGCAAAAGGGCTGTCTTCGGGCAGCGGGCTGAGAACCTGGGAGGCAAAATGGTCGCGAACCCGGGCCATGTGGCCAAGGAATCCTCGATCTTCAGCCAGTTCCGCGAAGCGCTCCCGGGGGATGCGGGTGAAAAAAAGGATCGGATTGCCCTGGCATTCATGCCAGAGGCCGGGATGGATGCGACGAAACAGCTCGAAAGCATCCCGTTGCCAGCACCACCAGAGGTTCCGGCTCAGGGTTTCTAAAAACGTCAGGGATTCCGGTATAAATGGAAAAACCTGAAAGGTTTGAATATTGCGCATGCGCCTGCCTCCGTTGTTTGGCATGGGTCATAAAGCTTGGCATCGGTGCACGAGCACTCCCCGCGTAATTACTGGGCGCGCGCTCGATGCGTATGGTTCATCCCTGGTCAAGTAGCCGCCAAACCCGATAGACTTCACTCACCGACCAGGCCTGGGCGTCACACCCCCTGGGGTGATGGGGCGAATCCCCGTCCAATATCTCCGGTATGTGTCCAAGGCATCCGGTATCCATGTGCTCCAGGGCCGTGGCCAGCAATGCACGGGCGGTGTCAAGGCCAAGGGCCCCGTAGACCATGGCGCGGGCTTCACAAAATGAGGGAAACAGCCAGGTCCAGGCCGTGCCGTTGTGGTAAGCGGGTTTGCGCCGGGTATCCTCATCCCCCAAATAATGCCCCTGATAGGGATGGTGGGGATCATTCAGGCGTTGTCCATGGTGTTCGATGACCAAAGGCATCTGTACCGGGCGATCCGCCAGACTGCGAATCGCCCCGGGTACGGTCAGCGCTGCGCAGGCCTCGACCACTTGCGCGCCGCGGGCGGGTGCGGATACGGCCTCCAAGGTAATCGCCAGAAGCTGATTGGGCCGCAGGGCATCGTCGGCGCGGCAGGCTTCAGCCGGGCAGCCCGGGGGACCGTGCAGGCAGTCGGCGAAATGCCCCAACTCCGCGCGAAAAAAGAGATGCTCGATCGACGCGGCCGTCTGTTCGGCCAGCTGCTGCCAGTGGGCAGACCCGTCCGGAGGGGCTATTTCCGCCAGCAGCGTGAGGGCGGTAAACCACAGGGCCTGAATTTCAATCGGATAGCCTTCCCGCGGGGTGCCGGCGGGATGATTGGTATCCATCCAGGTAAAGTGCGCCGGGCTATAGAGCAGGGAGGATGCGGCATCCATACGAATACCGTTGGGGGTTCCCCGGATCAGGGCGGTCCCCATATCCGCGAGCACCTCCCGCAAGCGCCGCTTGCCGCAGGATAGCTCCAAGATATCGTTATGACCCTGCCGGATCAGATCCCGGCAGACCACAAACAGCCATAAGGGCGCGTCGCTGGTGTCCCGGTCGGTGGCATCGTTGCCACGAATCATATTGGGCAGCGTACCGTTGTCTTCGAAAGCGGCGAACTGCCGGATGATGTCCACCACCAGATCCGTCATGCCGGCCGCGATCATGCCGCGGCAAAAAATCAGGGTGTCGCGGCCCCAGTCTAAAAACCAGGGATAGCCGGCAATGACGGTGGCATAGGGGCCTCTTTTGACGATGAACTGGCTCATGGCCCGCCGCAGGGCTTTCTCGGGGGCCACGGTTTCCTCGAGCGGGTTCATCGGATCGCCTGCCGCCCGGGGCCAAGCGGGGACCTCCGCGGGATCGGTCCTGTCGGTGATTGCCCTGGCCGTGATGGTCTGTTGCATGCCCCCGATCATCGAAACGGCGATGTAACCCGGACTGAAGAGGTCTGAATCCGCTTCCAACCCCCGTTCCGCTTCCAGGGGGCGGTGCACCATGTACGTCCATTCGGGTTCATGGATATAATCGCCCCCCGAGGCCGTCAGCTGCAGCTGGCGTTGGGGGTCCGGTTGAAAGGTGAAACCGGACTTCATGGGGGTCACCGCCGCCCGGTAATGGGCCTCCGGTCCAAGGTAGGCCTTGGTGGTGGTGTGGAAATTGCGGTCTTCAATGTCGGGTCGCACGATCAGACGCACCGGCAGCTCATCGGCAAGACCGTTGGGCGCCTGGCTCGCCGATGCCCGGTCGAATGCGATTTGAACGGCATTGAGCGCCGGCAGCATCCGCAGGGCGACCACCAAGCGGATGGATTGTCCCTGTCCGGTCGGGATTCGGAAGTGCCATCGGGCTTGATCCTGGTGGTCGTAATGGAAGGATATCAGGCAGTCGTTGCGGACTTCCTGCGAGTATCCCTGAAAGACGACCCAAGCGCGCATGCGGGTCAGCATGATCCAGCGGTCTTCCGGCACGTCGGGGTTAAGATTGGCCGCCAGCAGGGCATCGTAGCGACTGCCCAGCGTGCCCCAGCGAACAGGGATATGGCTCATGGCACCGCGGCCGTTGGTGCCCAGCCAGACAAGGGGGGCTGCCGGGATGGCCTGGCGTCGCCACAGGGTTCGCACCTGAATTGCTTCGGGAGGTCCAAGCAGGCGCATGTCCGCGCGGGAGCGTTCGGTGGCCCCGGGGGCGTAGTGAAACATTTCCAGTACCAGGGGACCGCGGCGGTGTCTGTCCTGATGGAAGGTGAAAAAGGCAATCTGTGCGCCACTCCGGGTGGCCAGTGAGGATTCGGCCCCGATGACCGATGTGGCCCGGTGAACGAGGGCCCGAAAAGGATGGGGAGCGGTCACCAGCAAAACATGCCCGGGAGGGATCATGACCACCCGATGGCGGTCTTGCGGCCATTGCCACCGGGTAATGCCGCAGGCCCTGGACGAAGGCCGCAAGCGGCGGCAGAGAATCAGAGGATCTTCGGCCAAGGTCTGGGCTAGATCGTCCATGTCCAGCGCATCACCGCCCTCGGTGTTCCAGTGCGCTAAAAGATTCAGCACCGCGGCCCTGCGACGCTGGTGTTCGACCCGGGGTACGACGGCCGGCAGGATTCCGGTGTTGGCATCCAAGCCCTGCCACGGTGCGTCGGCCGGCGCAAGGCAGAGAATTTCTGCGGGCTGCAATTGGCAGCGGATTGGATCCTCCTGGTGTTCCAAGGCGAGGGTGCGGCCGCTCAATAGGTCTTCGTAGGGCGGGGGCGAGGTCCCGGCGGCGGCGCAAGACCAGCTGGCGGTGGCAGGGAGCTGGTCGTCCAGGTTGACGACCACCAGCAGACGCAGATTGGTCGGCGGATGATGGCGCAACAAGACCACCACGTTGTCCCCCGGGGACTGGATCATCTCTAAGCGGGTCTGATCGTGAAAGCAGGGATGGTATTTGAGCAGGTCGGTCAGCCGGCGGATGGCGGCCACCTGATTGGGCGTGGCGCCCCAGTTCAGTGACGGCGAATCATGCACGTTGATTTTCTCGGTGGCGAACCATTCGACCCCATTGGCGAAACCGAAAGCCCCCTGGGGTGCCAAAAGCGCACAAAGCGCGGTCCGCATAGCGGCCCAGCGCTGGGATCGGGCCGCCAGTCGGAGGTTGTCGTGGGTTTCGGCGTAGTTTACGGTCAACCCATCACTGACCGCGATCTCGAGGGCTTGCGGGAGATAGGCTTCGATTTGACGGCGGTCGTAATTCTGGAACAGCTCGGAATAGGCCCAGTTGAAATTGCCCCGGTTTAACAGGTCGCGCGTGACGGCGATCTTGCCCCCCAGGCCTTCCAGAAAAAAAATGGTATCGGGAAACTGCTGGCGCACCTTGGCCACCATATAGCGCCAGGCCGGCAGGGGAATCATATAGCCCGCATCGCAGCGAAAACCGTCCACGCCGCGGCGACACCAGGTAAGAAACATATCGGCCATGAAATGCCATAATTCCCGGTGCCTGTAATCCAGCCGTGTCAGATCTTCCCATTGCACCCCCCAAGCCCCGGGCACCTCGATCCGGCCCCCGTCGTCGCGGGCCAACCATTCCGGATGCTGGCCGTGCATGCGGGCCGCCCAGCCGGTATGATTGATGGCAATATCCAGAAAGATGCGGGCGCTCCGGGCATGAATGGCATCGACCAGTTCACCGAACTGCTCCAGGGGGGTGGCGGCGGGGTCGAACCGGGCCAGGGCCGGATCCACATCCAGAAAACTCAGGGCGGCATAGGGGCTGCCGAAACGTCCCATGCGGGCGTAGGTGGTGGGTGTCGGATGAATGGGCAGAAGTTGAATGATGGTACAGCCTAGCTCACCGATGATGAAATCGAGATGTTCGATTAAATCGCGAAAGGTTCCCGAGGGAGGGATGACCGTAAAGCGCTGCTGGTCCAGGGCATCGATGACCTCGCCGGACCACTGTGCACCGACCCGGCCGTCCTTGTTGGGCCCGAACTGCCGCACGAAAGCGTTGTAAATGATGTTGGCCGCGCAACTCTCGGCGGGGTCGACATTGATGACCGTGTTCTCGCCCTGCGGCCAGAGGGGTGTCTGGCTGCCGTCGGCCAAAAAATAACATTTGGCCTCGAAGTGGCCCACCTGATGAAGCGGCACAACAAGGCGGTAGGTAGTATCGCCGGCCGGTGCCATGGGCCGGTCATACCAGTCGCGGCCCAAAGGGTTTTCGTCCTGCTCCGCCTGGCGCACGATCTCCTCCCGCCGCGTTTCAACGTGACCGATATTCGAACGCAGCCAGGCGCGTCCCTTTGCCGGTCGGGACAACCGCAGGGTAAAGACCATCCGGTCGCCCCGGCTTTGCAACAGCCGCTGGTCGGGAGACGGTTCCTGGGAGAGGGTAAGCTTCATCGATGCTCGATTCACCAAAGCGCCAACGTCAATACGGGCGGAAATTGCCGACCGTTCGGAGGAAGGTTGGGTTCGGGATTTAAAGATGCAAGTTCCGGTCGATGATCATACCGGCGTCAATGACGGCCGGCCGTTCACGGTCATTGGTAACGGTGACATCGCCGACAATCGTAACGCCGCCCTCAAAGAGGATGTCGCCCTTGACGCGCAGCCGGGTGCATTGGGCCAGCGAGGGAGGTCCTTGGGGAAATCGGGCGTCAAACATATCGATCTTATGATAAAATCGGGGATCCAGTTCGATTTGCGGTCCGGGGGGAACCGTTTCCGGGTTGGGCATCATGATCCATTTATCATTCAACAGAAAGGCGTCCGAGCGCACCGCAAGAAGATCCTGGCATGTTTTGACCGGAAAAAAGCGATGCCGAGGAACCTGGACCGCCCGGGCGCCCTGGAAAAGGGCGATCGCAGCCCCCATGGCAGACTCGATCTGGTACACAGCCGGGCTGTCGGCGTCCCGAGGGTCGAGCGTTTTGGGGTTCAGAATCAGCGGCAGGGAGAGGGTCTTTTGTTCGTCCGCCAGTTGCTTGAGGGCCGTAAGATTCACCCACAGGTTGTTGGTGTTGAAAAAACCGTAAATATTGATATCCCGGCCCTGGCTATGCGCGGGAAACTGGGCTGATTCCCGCAGAATCAGGTCGCCCTTGGTATTCATGGCCAAATGTCCGCCTTTGGCATCGGCCGGTGTGCGCCGGGCCACCTCCATGAGAAAGGGGAGATCCTGGCTGGCAAGATATCCCAGGATCCCTTCATCCATGGTGGCGCCCAGATTATCTGAATTGCAGATGAGCGCATAACGGATCTTCTGTTCCAGCAAACGATCCAGAACACCGGAGGCGATCATGGCGGTGTAGATATCGCCGTGCCCCGGAGGATTCCATTCCAAATCGGGATTGGCCGGCCAGGATGCCGGTGCTAGGGTGTCCTGCAGGATCTTGGGGAATCGGTTCTGGAGGAACATGAGAGGCGCTTCGGCGGGTGCGATGGACCTCAGGGCGTCTTCGGTGGCGGCCTGGGTGCTGAAACTGTTCATGAAAACCTGTTTGATATTGAAACGTGCGGCCTGTCCGATGATAATTTCCAAAAATGATTTATGCGCCTTGACGGTGAGCAAGGATTTGGGACCGGTCAGCCCCATACTGGTGCCCAGGCCGCCGTTGAGCGTAATGCGGACGGACCTCTCGAGCGCAGCCCGCCCGGCGTCCCGGTAGGGCGCGAGTGTTTCCGCCCTGACGACCGCTTCAGCATGGGGCGGGCGAATGGCATCATCCGGTATGATGCCGGATTCACCATCCACCACCTGCCGGTAATAGGCCCCGAAAGTGTCGATGACCAGAGGATCGAGGCCGGCGGCGGACATTTTTTCCGTAAAGCGCGCGAGTTGGTCGTAGCGGTGTTCGTTCATATCCGTCCTTCTGCCGGGGGACACGCCTTGTGTTCCGGGCGGTGGTGGGCCCGATGGGATTCAGCCCGGATATGTCCCACGTTTGAGGCCTTCCGTACAAGGCATTCCGGCGCGCCGCGGTAGGCACGCGCCCGTAAGCGCCTGATAATGCCGGGAAGGGATGCCTCGGGTTTGCCCGCAGGGTGAAAATGGCATGTGCTTCGTTCTGAAATTTGACGGCCACAAAGGGTTGCCCGACAAATTCACGGCAATCTTGGCTTTAGACAGGGAACAAATGCATCCAAGCAAGTTGGCATCAATATGGTCATGAAGCGTTCGGGTTAGACCGACACGATCCACCCCATGGGGTCGTCCGTGAGGCCGTATTGCATGTCCGTGATGGCACGGTAAAATTTTTGGGCCAGCGGACCGACCTTGCCGTCGCCGACATGGAGCGTGCGACCGTCGTAATTCAATTCGCCGACCGGTGAGATGACCGCGGCCGTGCCCGCACCGAAAATCTCCT
>JASFFM010000029.1:0-19557 GCA_050124295.1 Desulfobacterales bacterium
CGGGGGGGTCGGGGTCCAAACCCTGCGTGCGGGCGGGATTCGGGTCACGCGCTTGATCCTGAACCAGAAAATCATAGAATCGGCGCGGCTGGGGGCGTCGGATGTAGCGCCGGATATGGCGCATCAAGTATTCACAGGTCGCGGCCTCGCCGTCGTGTTGCAGGCGAAAAGCCAGCAGGCGCTGAAGACGCTTATCACTTTTATCCTTGTCCGGGACCATCCGCATGACGCGGTGTAGAACGACTTGTGCCGCCCCGCGGCGGGTTTCGACGGTGATAAGATTTTGATTCATGGGGTTTGCTACATAAAGCATAATAATGTCAATATAAGACGGTTGCCCGGTATCGCAAGCAACCACCGCGATTTTACGGTCGATCCCCGCCTGCCTCAGATCTGCTCGAAAGTATTGAAAAAAAAGCCTTGCCATATTAGACTGCCGGAAAATCAGGCCTGCTAACGAACATTCCCGGGGGGCACAAGGACGCACGAATGAAAAGCGGCACTTCGGCCAATCAAATCAAAATGCTGCGCAATGCACTCGAAAAAGAGACCTGCCAACGGCAGGCCCTGGAGCACCAGCTTCATGAGGCGCTGACGCTATTGCAAAAAACCATGAAAGATCGGGAAAAATTCCGCCATCTGGTCGAGGATGTCAACGCCGTTATCTTCGCCACCGATCCCGCGGGCATCGTGGTCTATATCAGCCCCATTATCTACGCTTTCACCGGCATACGGCCGGACAACTTTATCGGCCGGAGTTTTATGACCGTGGTCCACCCCGACGATCAATCACGCCTGCAGAAGGTACACGAACGCGTCATCTCCGGCGATCTACAGTCGATCGAATACCGCATCCGCCACAAGCGTCACGGGTACTGTTGGGTCCGCTCTTTCAGTCGGCCGCTGCTGCACGAGGGGGTCTTCCGCGGGCTGCGCGGCGTCATGGTAGACATTTCGGGGCTGAAAAGTGCGGAAGCGGCCTATCGGGAAAGCGAGCAGCGCTACCAGACCATCGTGGAAAACATCGAGGAGGGCTATTTTGAAGTCGATCTGAAGGGCTATCTGTCTTTTGTCAATAGCCCCTTATGTCGAATCGTCGGTTATTCCCGCGATCAACTCCAGTTTACCCATTTTCGGAAATATTTTTCGCGGGCCAATGCGCGCTACCTCTTTCGGCTTTTCAACCGGGTCTACCAAAGCGGTATTGCCATGACCAATCAGGATTTCGAGGTGTCCCGCAGCGGCCAGCGCATGATTCTGGAAATTTCCGTCGCCCTCGTGTCGAGCCGGGAGGGCCAGCCGACGGGTTTCCGTGGTATGCTGCGGGATATCACCCATCTGCGACGCGCCGAAGAAGAACGACAGGAACTGGAGGAACAACTTCATCATGCCCAGCGTCTCGAGGCGATTGGCACACTGGCCGGTGGGATTGCCCATGACTTCAACAATATTCTCATGGGCGTGCAGGGCAACGTCTCCCTCCTGCTCATGCGCACACCACCGGACAACCCCCTGCTGGAGAAGGTGCGCAATATTGAACGATATATCAAAGACGGGGCGGGCCTCACCCGCCAGCTGCTCGATTTCGCCCGTACCAAACAACGTCAGACAACGGTGACCGACCTCAATGCGCTGATCCGTAAAACCGCGCAAATGTTTGGCCGCACCAAGCGCGAAATTACCATCCACAGCGCACGGTTAACGGCCACCTGGCCAGTTAAGGCCAACCCCGGCCAGATCGAGCAGGTCTTGATGAATCTATTCGTCAACGCCTGGCAGGCCATGCCCGATGGCGGTCGTCTCACGATTGAGTCCGCAGACTGTCAGCTGGACATGAAATCCGTTCATCCTTTCGGCCTAAATCCAGGACGTTATGTTCAGGTAAAGGTCATCGATACTGGCATCGGCATGACCGAAGCGATCCTGCCGAAAATCTTCAATCCCTTTTTCACCACCAAGGAGCGAGGCCGGGGGACAGGGCTCGGGTTGTCTTCAGCCTACGGCATCATCAAAAACCACCGCGGGTTTATCAAGGCTGCCAGTCGGGAAGGCCAGGGGTCCGTTTTTACGCTTTTTCTGCCGGCGGCCTCTGCGCCGGTGCAGTCGGAAACCAAAACCCTGCTGGAGCCCTTGCGCGGCGCGGGAACCATCATGGTGGTGGACGATGAGCGATTCATCATTGAAATCACCGGTGAATGGTTACGGGAGTTGGGATACCTTGTCGTCGAGGCCGCGAGCGGCCAGGAAGCGCTGGCACTCTATGAACGCCAACAGGCGTCGATCGATCTCGTGATTCTGGATGTCGTCATGCCGGGTATGGACGGCGGTGAAACGCTCGACCGCCTGCAAGTCATCGACCCCGATGTCAAGGTTCTACTCATCAGTGGCTATGGGCTGGAAGGTAAGGCCGCGGAAATTCGGGGCCGGGGCTGTCGCGGATTTATCCAAAAGCCATTTACGATTCTTCAGCTTTCGGAAAAAATAAAATCGATTCTGATGGAAGCGCCGTCCCGAAAGACGGGCGCCGTGCGACGGATGGACTCGCACCACCCGCCGCAATAGATCGACAACCGTCTTATAAACCGGGCATGGCCGTTTCGAACGGCCAGGCGGCAACGCCCCCCTCAATGAAACGCACACGTTCGATACCGGCGGCGTTGAGGATGCGCTGGGCTTCGTATCCCCGCATACTGACTTTGCAATAGGTTAGGATATCCCGGTCGCGCGGCAATTCGGACACGCGGCTGCGCAGTTCCGACAGCGGGATCTGGCGTATATCCGTGTGGGGGATCCATTCCATCTTGGATTCATCCGGAATACGGACATCCAGCAACAGGCAATCGCCCGTATCCATCAACTTTTTGGCTTCCAGCGGTGGAATGCCGGCCGCCAAACCGTCCAGTTTATTCGTCAAGACGTGGGCGCAGACGGCCAGCGGATCGATCGGGGGGCTGTAGGGCGGCGCATATCCGAAATCGATGTCGGCCAACTGGTCCAGGGTGCCCCCGAAATAAATCACACTGGCCGCCACATCCAGCCGTTTGGCGCCATTACCCATACCGGCCACCTGCACCCCAAGCAGTTTGCGGTCCCGCCGCGAAGCGATCATCTTGATTGCGAACAAGCGGCTTTCGGTCATATAGTGAGGGATGTCCTGGCCGGTCCAGGTGGTCACTTCGTAATCGATGCCCAGGTTGCGCGCCATACGCTCCGTCAACCCCGTACGCCCCAGGGTATAATCGAAGACCCGGACCACGCTGGTGCAGGTGATGCCGTTGAAGGGCGTCGGCTTTCCGGCGATGTGGTCGGCAATCACCCGGCCGTGTTTGTTGGCGGTGGACCCCAGAGGAACGTATAGGGGGTTTCCCACCTGGCGGCGGACATAGGCGTTGGGCACACAGTCGCCGCCAGCGTAGATATCCGGGTCACTGGTCTGACAGAATTCATTGACCAGGATACCGTTTTGGCAACGCAACCCGGCGGCGCGTGCCAGTTGGTCATTGGGCCGGGTACCCACACCAACCACCACAAAATCAGCCGCGATACGCTGCTTATCGGTCACCACGCGTTGCACCCGACGGTCGCCTTCAAGCGCCGTCACCGTCTCGCCGAGCACCAGTTCCACATCGTTTTCGTCTAGATAGATTTGGGCCAAGCGCGCGATATCTTCATCCAGAATACCCGGCATGATCTGGTCCGCCATCTCGACCATGGTGACCTCCAGGCCCCGGTTAATAAGCGCCTCGGCAACTTCCAATCCGATGAAACCCGCTCCCACGAGCACAGCCTTCTTAAGCCCCTGGCGCTCGATTTCCGCCACCAGGCCGGCGGCATCATCCGGGTGTGTCATGAACCAGACATTCTCGAGGTCCAAGCCGGGTATGGGGGGGCGAAACGACTGACCGCCGGTTGCCAGCACCAGTTTGTCGTAAGGCAGATCCTCCTCGCGACCACTTTCCAAATCACGCACGCGGACCATTTTGTCCTCACGATGGATAGCGATCGCCTCGGTACGCGTTAAGGTCTTGAAACCTTTCCAACTGCTGAAGAATTCCGGCGTCCGCGAGACACCGGCCGGCGTATGGGTGAGGGCATTGATATTGGAAAAGACACCCTCGACATAATACGGCAAGCCGCAGGCGCCGTAAGACACCAGGGCTCCCTTCTCAAGCATGGTGACCTCGGCCTCCGGCATCAGGCGCATGAGGCGCGCCCCTGTTTTCGGCCCGCAGGCCACTCCACCAATAATCAACACGCGCAGCTTTGGGGACATGAATTGACTTCCTTTCTCATAGGGATGGCATCAGAACCAGGATCGTTTCCGCAGGATCCAACCGATCGGATAAAATGATTTATAGTGCTTGGCGACAATGGGATCAACCGTTTTTGACGGCTCTGAGAAGGCCCTCCATCAGCGTCCATTTGACTTTTCCGGCCATCCTTCTTTATAGTGGAATCAATTCCTTCTCAACCGGTTAGCCAATGCTGCCGGCCTTTCGATATGGGGCGCGTTAAGGTGCCACGACCACCCACTGCCATGACGAAAGGAGATGAGATGCGTGTCTCAATTCGGCGTATTCTTTGCGCCACCGACCTCTCCGATGCCGCCCACCACGCCATTGCCTACGGGATCTCTCTGGCGCGGGAATTTCAGGCCTTCCTGCTGGTATGCCACTGTATCGACCTGCCGGCACCATCGATCTATGGCGAAGCCTATCTGGCGCCGGAAGAGCAGTTGAACCGGAACATCGACTATGCCAGGGACCGGATTGCCGAGCAGATGGAAGGCCAGAGCGTGGAATGGAAACCGCTGATCGTCGTCGGCCATGCCGCCCACGAAATCAAGCGCATCGCCCGGGAGCAGGCGATCGACATCGCCCTGTCGGCCACCCGAGGCCACCGGGGGCTGAAACGGGTCCTGCTGGGCTCCGTAACCGAACGCCTCATGCGCACCCTGCCTTGTCCGCTTCTGGCCATCCCCGTGGCGGACAGGGAGATCGATGCGACCTCGCGGACCGCCTTTTCCTTTAAGAAAATTCTGGTGGGATGCGATTTCTCCTCTGATGCCGAGCTCGCTTTCCAACTTGGACTGAGCATGGCCCAGGAATTCCAGGCCGAACTGCACCTCGTGCATGTCATCGAAACCCCGCTGTATACGGAATCCCTCAAGCCTGCTTTTTCGCACCGGCAAGCCTCGACCAACGTCATCCGGGATTTCCTGCAGTCCAAACTCGATGATCTGGTGCCGGAGGATGCCCGTCACTGGTGCCGTCCGGTGACGTATCTGGACGAGGGCCAACCCTTTGTCCGGATACTGCAGTATGCCGATGCTCAGGAGATCGATTTGATTGTGCTGGGTGTGCGCGGGCATGGTTTGATCGGAACGATGTTGATCGGGTCCACCACCGACCGCGTCATACGCCGGGCGGCCTGCCCGGTACTCTCGGTCTGCCCCCAGGCCCGTCATACCTGAAGACGATCGCGATCTTCGCCCGGGAAGCCGGAGGATCGCGTCCCAGAGCCTGCCCTTGATAAGGCTACATCATATGCTCGGCCACGGTCACGGTACGGTCGCCAAGCATATTCACATAACTTCCCATTTCATTGTCATACCAGCCATAGATGACCGCCTGGGTGATCGGAATGCGGTACACGTGATGCTTCACGGCATCCAGGACGCTGTCGGGCAAACCGGGAATGCTGTTCAGATCGAAGGTCACTTCAGCCGTACGGGTATGGGTTTCGTGTCCTTCGATGATGGTGGCGGCACGGGGGTACCCCACAATATCCCCGGAAACGTTTTGCTTCTCGGAAAAATGAAAATAGCGATTGGGGTCCATTTCCGCGGCCTGCCGGTAAATCTCGTTAATGGTATCGCGTCTGATGCGATCGCCGCCCATCTCCTCCTGAAGGTCAAGTACCAGAATGATCAGGGAACCCGTCGCGGTGGGCACACGCACCGATTCCGCTATAAAGCCGATTTCTTCCATTTCCGGAATGACCAGTCGCAGGGCATTGGCCGCCCCGGTGGTGGTTAAGATAATATTGTTGATAATACTGCGGTTCTTGCGCAAATCACTGACACCGGATTTGGGCAGGCGATCCAAAACGGCCTGGGATCCCGTGGCCGAATGGACCGTGGCCATGGAGGCCGAGAGAATTCGCTTAGGTCCAAAATAATTCAACAGCGGCTTGACCATATGCGCCAGGCAGGTCGTGGTGCAGGAAGCGTTGGAGACCAGGCGGTGACGGCGGGGATCAAATTCGTTGGCATTGATGCCCATGACCGTGGTCACGGCGTCTTCCGGCATGGGCTGGCCCTTGTCCTTGATTTTGAAAGGCGCCGATACGACAACGATTCCCGCACCGGCTTCCAGGTGACCGCGCACCGCCCCGCCGGAATGGTTGGCCGGCAGGGTCGGATCGAGAAAACGCCCTGTTGTTTCCACCACCAGTTTGACATCGTGGTCCCGCCAGCCGATATTGGCAGGGCTGCGGTGGCGCTTGAGGAACCGGACCTTGACCCCGTCAACCATTATGCTGCTATCGGTCTCATCGATCGCGCTGATGACGGCCTCCCCCTGCTGGCCGTAAAGAAACTGGCTCAGACGGCCGTAGGAAGAATCGCGTTCGACATAGTGGGCCAGGTCCGCCATGGAAGTGCCCGCTTCGCGACCGATATTGACAACAATTTCGCTGAAAAATTTGCGGGCCACATGATGCCACACGGTCAGCTTGCCAATGCGCCCGAAACCGTTGACGCCGATCTTGCCCCCTCTGCCCCCATCCCCTGACTGTATCATCGTTCCTCCCCCGCATTAACAATTGACGGAAATCGCGTCACCCGTTGCATAATCGGTCATTTTCAGGTCGGCCCGGCTTTGCCATCTGGGTTGCCCTTCAAGGCCTAAGTCTCTTCGACTTTGATCAACCCCTGATAGACGGCGCCTTCCTGGCCGTTAATACTGATATAGTCGCCCGAGCTGAGGACGATATCGTTGATCCGACAGGTTTTCTTCTTCTCGTCACAATACAATTCACCGCAGCCCACAACGCTTGTTCGCCCCAGACGGTGGGCCACCACCGCCGCATGGGAGGTTAAACCCCCGCGGGAGGTCAGAAGGCCATCGGCCGCATGAATCTCGCGAATGTCGTCCGGTACTGTATCGGACCGGGCCAGGACCAGCGCCGTCTGAGGTTCCAGCTTGCGCCAATAGTCAATTTCATCCAGGGTAAACACCAGGCGCCCGCTCATAGCGCCGCCGCTGACACCGATGCCATGCCCAAGGGGTTTTCGATCCATGAGTTCACGATGCTCAAATGTCATGACCTTTTTGCGTTCCCGAATTGCCATGTCCCGGCTTTGCAAAATAAAAAGATTCTTTCGGTGGTCACTTTCAAACGTGAATTCCATCTCTTGGGGGCTCCACCCCCGATTGAAAACCAGGTCCTGGGCGAATCCCTCCAGAGCCGCAAAAATATCATGAAAATGGGTCTCCAGGGTAATGTCCGTATCCCGCATTTCGGTTTCCTGCTGGATGACGGATATGGGCAAGGTCGTGACAAGGCCCGAAACCACGTCTTCCCCCTGGTTTTCGATCGTAAAATCACCCCAGAGCCGCAGCGTATCCCCCGACCAGCGTGGATTGTGGGTAAAGATAACGCCGGAGCCGGACTTCTGGGAAAGATTGCCGAACACCATTTGCTGGATGGTGACTGCCGTTCCCCAGTCATCGGATATGCCCATAATCTTGCGGTAGGTCTTGGCCTTGGTGGATTCCCAGGACTGAAACACGCGCATGGTGGTCAATACCAGCTGTTCGAAGGGATCTTCAGGCACGAGAATACCAGCATCCCGGACCATGTCCTTGTATGTCAAGGCCAGCTGTTGCATCTGCTCTCCGGAGAAACCCCGCTTGAGCGGGATTCCAAACCGGTTCTTAAAATCGCTGATAATGGCGTCAAAATCGTCACGCTGCAGATCGTAGGACATGCCCCAGCACTGGAGAAAACGGCGATAATTATCCCAGGCGAACCAGGCATTGCCGGATTTAACGGCCAATCCGGCCGCAATCTCTTCGTTCATACCCACATCCAGAAAGGTGTCCATCATACCGGGCTGGGAGATGGAGGAGCCGCTGCGCACCGAGAGCATCAGGGGATTGCGGGCATTGGCAAATTTTTTACCGGTGTGGTTTTCCAGAATGGCAATATGGTGCGCCATCTGGTCGCGAAAATTGGCTTCTGCGGGCGGATAGCGTTCGATCACCTCCCGGCAGCGAAAGACTTCTGTGGTGACGATGAATCCCGGCGGCACTGGAAAGCCGAAGTGGCGCAATTTGGCCATGTTTAGACCTTTGTTGCCGAGATAGATGATCCCATCCACCCGTTCGTTGGGCATGACCAGGGAGGTCATCGCCCGCTGGGGGTCATAATTGAGGAGGCTTTGCAGGCTGTCTTTGGGTATCTTGGCCGACTGGTGGAAGAGGGTGGTCAGAATGCGGCTGAGAAAAAGGTCCAGCTGACGCAGCCCCAGGGCCATAGAGATCAGATCGCGGAAAAAGATTTCCGATATCCGGTGATGATGCCGCTCTTTTTCCGCCGTGACTTCCGATGGCAGATATTTGGGTAGAATATGGTCGAGCGGGGTGCGTTCGATGATGCGATCCAGATTCTCTTCGTGAATATTGTTGAAAAAATCGTTGATGATGTTCTTTACGGCGGTGGCGAAGCCGCGAAAAATGTCCAGGTACTGGGTAAAGGTAAAGCCGCGGGCTTCTAAAGCATGACTGAGCATTCCCAACTGACGTTCAAATTCTTTGGAGGCAATGCCATCGAGTGCCAATGCCCGCTGGAAAAGCAAAAGTAAATCATGAATGTAATAAAAGGTTGCGCGTGTGATCAGGCTCAAATCGATCCGTCGGATCAGCTTCTCGAAAAGCACATTGGTCAGGGATTCCAGTCGAAAAGACAGCCCCAGAGAGTTAAACTTCATCTCGTGGTAGCTGCCGTACATGGAAGGAATATCGATCGTGAAATGGCGTTTCTTGTAAATATCCTCACGAATTTCATATGTCCGATCCGCCAGCACGATGGCCTTCAACTCTTCCTGGATATCGAGCAAACCGCGCAGCTTATCGCGTGAATCGCTGACTTCGAGGACACTTTCCAAGGCTTCCAAACCGGGAAACCCCTCGGTTTTCAATTGGTCAATATAATGCCCCAACTCGATATAATCGATATTATATTTCTGATTTAACAGTTTGTAGAGATTCACTGCCAGAGAGACCCGTTCCCGGTCGATGGGCGCAATTTCTTCGTATTCCGCCAGAACGTTTTGCAGGCCCTCGTCAGGCATGCGCAGCAAGGCCGGAAATTGTTCGAGGCCGCGCGCTTTGAGCTGTTGCATGGCGAAATGGACACCATCGATAAAGGGCCCCGTGGTCTCAATTTCGCTGAACAGGTTGGGGGGGACATAGGACCTCAGCGGCTCCCGGTCGCGGGTCTGCCAGAAATGGAGCACCGCTTCCATGAAGTTGATGATGCGGTTGCTGCTTTCGACGTGACACTGTTTGCGCAAAAAATGCAGCAGGATATCCTTGCGGTGGTTGATTTCATCCAACTGGGTAGAAATATCGCGCAGTTTTCCTTCGGCGCCAATATCGTTGAAATATACCGGAAAAAGTCGCGCCAGCTGCTTGGCAATGTTGTAAACCGGTCCGACGCCGCTGTTGAGAAACCGGGTGATATCCCGGGGGAAAAGATCCGTATCCTTGATGAACACGCCGCACATGGAAACATGGATGATCAGGTAAGACATGAGCCGCGTGGAGTGCTTGGGGCTTAATTCGATAAGCGCCATCCAGGTCCGGATATTCTGAAGATGAGCGGTATTGACCTGAATCTGCCAGTCGTTGCCGACCCCGCCGATATTGGGTGTCTGAAAGCCCAGATCGATGACCCGATCGATAAAAAAATTGATGAAATCGATATCGCTGGTGCGGTAAACACCTTTGCCCATATTCAGGACGCAGTTGAGGGCCGTGGCCGGGAAAATAACCGCACGGTCCTTGAGAATGGAGAATGTTTTTTCGATCAGTGTGCGAATGTGCCAGGGCTTTTCATTGTCGATGATCCAGGCCAGCGTTCGATTGATGTCCCGGAGCGCTTCTTCATGAATAATCAACAATCCCGAAAGGTTCATCTGATAGAAAAGAAATAGCAGGCGATAAAGGTCACCCCGCCCATTTTCTTTCCCGATGGCTCCCAAACGACTGGGTATTTCACGGTGGGCATTCACAATCTGATTGAATCCGGGAAGTTCCAGCAAACGCCGCAATACGGCCGGGGAACGAAGATCTTCACAGTGCAGGATGTCGTCCAGCGTCTCATTGTATTGGCCAAAGGTTGCATGGGCGATGGGCGCGAATGTCTCCGTCAGATCGGCATCCGGTTTAAACTCACCGGCTTCCTGTTCGAACCATTGCTGGGGGTCTTTTTCTTTGGTCCAGTAAGCATAGGTCTCCTGATAAAACCGGATCAGGAGAAGATTGAGGTATTCAAAACGCGTCAGCTTGTCATCCCCATGGATCAGGGCCGCCTCCCCCAGGCGATTCAACTGATAGTAGCTTTTGAGGAACAGCATGAAAGTGGGACCGTCATAGCGGCGAATATTTTGAAAGGCACTGTCCAGCACGGGCATGAAACGATCGAACGCTTCTCCGGATTCTTTGACCATTTTCAGTAAAAACAGCATCAGGTTGTCCACGGCATCCACACAGACATCGGTATAACGGGTGGATTCGATGGCCCGCAGATAAATATCGATGTAGAGCCGTGCCGCGCGGGGTCCCTCGGCATGGGATTTGATCAGGTGAAAATACTCCAGGGAGTAGATGCGGGCTTCCTTGACGATGAAATGCCAATTTTTATAGGGATGGGACAACTCCTGAAGAAATGTGCGCAGGCCTTCCTGAAGACCGAAATAAGCAGCCATGACGTCCTGGAGGACCGCATACTTCCGGTCAATTTCGACGTCTACATGGTAATCCGCGATGTTGACTTCGAGTGCTTTCGAGCGGATCGTCTTCCCTGCTTCTTGCATCGACATATATCGCTCCGCACATGACGTTGCCGTCACGAAATATCGGGGCTGGTTTCTTCCCACCGACCAAGTCTGCGCCGATTGCCTCATCGTGTCTCCGCCTGGGAGGCACCGCATGGGCATTTCCGGTACCCAGGCGGCCGCGCTTGGGGTCGGCCGCTATTTACCAGATGATCATCCGATATTATAACAATTTGATATTAATCATTAAATTTTTATAATGACCCATTTAGGACTATCATAGCTGCGGGCGATTTGCAATGCACCCGGCCAACACAAAGGGGCTGCGCGGCGGCATCCGAGCGTCCACCGGGCACCCTTGCCAAGCGGTTGGCGATCGGGCCCACTGCCTATCCGCGGCTGAGTGCCATCAGCCGATAGACCACCATCCCGGCCAGCCAGGCGGCATCCTCCGGAGACAAACACTCTCCCGTTGACTCGGTAAACAGAATATTCGCCTCGGCGTCGAATTCGTCATCGCCCTCCCATAGGATATAATCCACTGCAAGCTGAGGAAAAACCTGAAATCGGTAGCCGGCGTCGCCGGCATCGATTGGCTGGCCGTCCAGTGTTTCACAGGCGCGACGGAAGGCATCCAGATTCCGACCGAAGACTTGTTTCAGCGGATCGATGGCCCGTTTGACAAACGGCCCGAAATAAAAAGACGCCCCGGGAATTTCCCGGTAGGCGATCATCTCGCCGGCCCCGCGCATGGGGTCGGCCCCCAACATATAGTGCAAAATCAGAACTTGTTCTTGCAGCGGGACTTCGCGCGCCCGCTTCTCAAGGTCTTCGAAGCGAAAGTTCGGATAATCGATCCCGTAAGAACGATCGATGAATTTGATCTGAAAACGATCTGCCCCGGGACAAGCCAGCCCGGTCCGGTCACAGATATCGCTGAAAGGCTGCAAGGCCAGTTTTTCCACTGCCAGCGCATAGGCTGCGCGATAGTCGTCAATCCGCGCCATAGTGAACGATTCCTTCCTAACGTGAAACGCAGGGTTAATGGGTAAAATATTCGCGATGGGCGCTGTATCAAACGGCGTCCCTTTGATTGGAGGGTAAATTGAGCCTTCGGCGCATCCTCGACGAAGCTGCCCCACCATGCCCTGCACCCCCACGAGGAGAGGCGCTATGCAATGCGAGATGGGGATCATGGACGCAACAGCCGCCACGAAGCACCTCTCTCCGGCCTTGCCACCGCGCCCGGAACCACCAAACAGGGCTGATCGTTGGCGGTCGAAATTGAAGCGCAAAAAGCCCTTCCTCCAGGAAGGGCTTTTTGAATACCGATGGACGAACCGCGACGGCGGATTATACCTCCAGCCATGAATCCGAATAGAGGGTATTGCCAAGAATCACATCGACCGTCTTTTTGTATTTCAGCAATTCTTCAGAAAGGGTGCTCACATCCGGTTGTTGACCATCCAGCATGCCGTAGATCAGATCCACGATGTCCTGTCGCTGCCCTTTGGCGATGGCCGTCAACTGGTCATCCAATGGGTCAGAGATGACCGATTCCATCCCACATTTTTCGAGCATGACCATGTAGGTCTGGTTCAGGATGGGGCGCAAGTGGTCGGGCGGTCCGTTGGAAATGTTGGACAGTCCGCAGGTGCTGCGCGCACCCGGAGCCATGTCCTGCAGCATTTTCTGAAATTCCATCAGGCTGATGGCCTGGGGCTGCTGGATATTGACCGGTGTGACGATGCCGTCCACCCAGATCTTTTCGTTGGGAATACCGGCCTCGTTGGCAAAATAGAGCAATTCAACACACAGGGCCGCGCGTTCGTTTTCATCACGCGGCAAGCCCTCCGGCCCCCACATGAGGGCCACGAAGTCTGCCCCCGCCTCGGCCGTCATCGGCACCATGCGCTCATAGCGCTCAGGACGCACCATGATCGAATTGACGATATGCGAGACCCCACTGGGAACCGGTTTGATAACTTTCAATGCCGCCTCGATGGCATCGATGTTGGATGTATCCAGGGCCAGGGGAACGTCATCGACCACCTCCTGAACGGTCTGAACCACCCAGGGCATCAACTCAACCCCTTCCTTTTTGGCCGGACCGAGGTTGATGTCGATATAGTCCATACCCTTTTCGCGCTGGAACAGGGCTTCCTCCTGAATCGGCTTGGGGTCGCGTTCTTTGAACGCGCGGCCGATCTTCGTGGAAATAACGTTCAAACTTTCACCAATCAGTAACATATAACCTCCCTCTCTCCTCTCTCATAACGCTTGGTTTCCGGACTGGCCAGGGAGAGGGGCGGCCCCGGGTCTGGCGCCGCCCCTGCTGAACGGTCAAGGCGTTCAGAGGATTTAGCGCCCCCGGAGAAAACCAGGCAGATGGGCTGCTTCGCGCGGACCTACCGTAATGGTCCAACCGGGCAGTTCTTCTTCCACATCGCCGGCGATGGCGGCCGCATAACCGGGAATGATCAATTCGGTATGCTTGACCTTATCCATGATGCCGCTCTTTTTGACGAACATGCCCACATCATCACCAGCAAATTTGCCGGCCGCCCAGGCGGTGAGCACCGAAAGGCCTTCCGAGTCTTTGATCAACAGCCAGGCCGGGACCTTGCTGGCTTCGATCTCGCCGGACACGATAAAATAGGTCAAGGCAAAGTTGGTGGTCACCATCACGGGCGAGTTTTCGTCCGGGTTGTTGATTTCGAATATACCTTCCGTCACCGTCATGGGGCGCTGGGGATCCGTGTAGATGTTCAGGCGTTCTAAGAGCAGGGGGAACAGGCTGTCACCGACAAAATCAGACAGCACGACGATGCCGCCGTATTTGGCAATGAACTGCCCGGCCAACAGCGTTTCCATATCCAGGTTGGAGGCCATCTCGCAGGGGAAGGTAATCGTGGGAAAACCAACCGCCCGGTTGAGATCCTTGAGGGCCGAGCGCCGAATGGCCACCTGGTCATCCAAGGATTGTTTCACGTCGCGGGATCCCGCATCCAGTACCAGATCCTTCAAGCCCATCTCGGTGAGCTTGGTGGTCAGGGGTACCAGCGCTTCCACCGAGTCAGCCTTGACCGCCAGAGGGAGATCCATCTCCTTGGCCAGAGCGCCCATGGCATCCACCGTACTCTCCGTGGCGGCATAGAGTAACGGGCGCTTGAAGGCGCAGGCTTCGGCCCCGGCTTTCAAGACGTCAACATTCTCACTCATCAAAATCAGATTGAATTCGGAGGTTTCCGCTATGAGTTTGGCCAGGGCGCCGAAAGCCGCGGCATCCCCAGTGACGTCCTTGAGGGCGACCAGTTCCGGCCGCAGGTTCAGTCCGACCCGCTCGAACTGGAACGCATTCCAGTTTTTGAGTTTGGCGGCCACATCGGCCTCGGCCATGTCCGAAGCAATCAGGGCGGCCAGGACCGTCGGATTGAAAAAGGTTTTTTCATGACGGTAAAGCACCGTTTCGCCCCCCACCACGGCTTTGCGAACACCTGCGCCGAGAACGACCGGGCGAATCGGCGGTGCCGAGGCTTCGGCCAACTTTTCGCGGGCTTCATCGGAAACGTAAGGGCAGCTGTCAAGCTCAGCCTTGCCTGACGCCAGGTTCATGGCAAATGCCAGGCAGGTCGGCACACCGCATTCCTTGCAGTTGGTTTTCGGCAGGAGTTTGAAAATCTGAATACCGGTTAATGCCATTGTCTTCTCCTTGCTGTAGTTCAGCTGTATTTAGAACCGGTTATGGTTTTCAAGTGAAGAGAACAACATCATGCACGCCTGAAGCCACCCTCCGGTGTCTTCAGGCGTACAACAGAAAAGGCCGTTCCATCAGCCGATGATCGGCGGCATGGAGAGGGCCGGATGTCCTTTCTCTTCCAGAAAGGGCATGATCTCTTCTTCCGTAATGCCGACCGTTTCATCGGCAATCTTGTCGACCAGATCCGGGTCACCCAACTCGGCGCCGCGCTGAATCAAGCGTTCCCGTATTTCGTCTTTCAAGACTTTGGGCATCCAGACCATTCGCAGAAGTCCGCCGTCACCCATAATGAACTTACGCTGGGTGATGTTGTACTTGGAATGACCCACAAAGCCCGGGGAGGAAGCCCCGCCGCCCATGACACCCGCCAGGGTGGTGAACTTCATGCCGCAGGGTGTTTCACCGGTGTATTCGCGATTGACCGTCATGACGCCGTTGCAGGACGGCAGCATGGCGGCGATACACTCGCAACACCCGCAGGTGGTCATGGGTTCCTGCACCATGGAATAGAAGTTGTACTGCGTGATGGCGCCCCGCGAGGCTTTGGCGACAAAATCATTGACGCCTTTGAACATCCCCAGCTTGGCATCCAGGACTTCACCTTTTTCGATGGGCTGATTGGGGCCGGTGGGGTTGATCTGGTAGGAGGCCCGACAGTCCATCCAGTTGTAGGCACCGCAAAGCCCCGTGCGTTCCGGGCTGACGGCACACACATGGCTGGGCGCAAACGACTGGCACAATGTGCAGGAGTAAAAGATCTCCACATCTTCGTCGGTCATCTTGTCGACGCGCTCGTCACGGGTTTTGTATTCCGCGCGCGCCCGCTGGGTCAGCGGATCGACATCTTCCTTCTTGGTGTAAAGGGTCACTTCAACCTTGTCCAGAATGGCGCCGAAATCCTGATGGAACTTGGCGTGCAGCACGACCCCGATGTCTTTCACGGTGAAACCTTTGTCCACAGCCGCCTTGCTCACCCGGATCCAGGCGATATCGCGCTGGCCCATGTGCATGACGCCCTGGATATAGTTCACCAGATGGTGGATCTGGCGTTCCAGGATCGGTTCGAAGTCGGCCTGCATTTCACGACCCGCCACCTGGACATAAATCCCAAGGGGCAGGACATCGCCCTCTTTGATGTCACCGATATCGGGACCGATCACACTGACCTTGCCGTCTTCGATATCGTTCATCTCGGCCATTTTTACGAGCTCAGTGGCCTGGGTCTTGCCACCACCCATCTGGGTATAGAGATCGGCGCCGCGTACCCGCTCACCCTCGTAGGCCGGACCGAAGTTGCAGGGGATCTCGATGTCGGAAATGGTGACCTTAAGGCCACGGGTTTCGACCGATTTCTGCACCATCTCCTCGTGCGGTACGTTGGCAATCACGTGTTCATAGGTGCAAACACCGGTGGGCAGAATTTCCGGAATATCGGTATCGGCGAGGGTTGGGAAACCCCAGTTGACACAACCGGCGGCCGCAGCCCCCCACTCGGTCCCCACATCACCCAATGCATTGACGAAGGCGAAAATGCGGTTTTTGTTATAGAGCAGCATCTTTTTATAATCGCCCGGCTGAACCCCACCGAAGGCCATGGCCGCCCGGTTGGCAAAGCCTAATGCGAAGATGGCCGAAGAGATATCGGGCCCGAAAGGCACGATCTTCGTATTCCAGCCGACCTGGACCCCTGCTTCCACCAACTGCTGGGACACACTGGTGCCATTGTGGTTGGCCGCCAGAAAGACGTAGATACTGCGTTTCTGGTATTCTTCGATAATCTCTTTGGCAATTTCGGGGGTGGGCGCCGCACCGACGATGGCCGCAAAGCCGGGCGCCGAGCCGTCCACAAACTCAACCCCGCGTTTACGGAAAACCGTATCCTCCGCAGCACCGAGCCAGAGCTTGCCGTTTTCCGGATCGCATTCTTCGGAGACATGGTAAAAATCCGGCTCGTTCAGATAGCGCAGGCCCTCCTTGATTTCAAACGCCAGAAGCGCTGCCATACCGGCGTCCAGTAGGGGCCCCAGGTAAGGCAGATGGTTACGGGATTTGATATGCGGGGGCAACAGCTTGCGACAGAAGTTTAACACCTTCTGCATATCTTCCAGTTTCTCGACTTTGATACCGAGCAGCGAGTAGATCACCGGCAGATAGTAGGCTGTGTTTGGAAAACCAACAGGCGTGTCGGCATTGAACGTTTCCAATGCCTTTTTGTAATCACCTTCTACTTTGGAAACAATGTTGTATCCACCCTGAATAGCGGCAAATGCGACTAACTTGGACATACGTTCCTCCTTCGCTGAGGATTTGAATCGTTAACAAGCACGGCAGTTAAACTTCCAAGGCCATCCGGTCGGCCATGTCCATCATGACACGCTCACGGGCCTTGTCGATGCCCAGCGCCTGACGTTTTTTATCGATATGGGCGATCATCATTCGGGCGTGTTTGATGGGATCTTTTTCGAAGTCCCACTTGCCGCCATACATCTTTTCCATCTCTTCGAACAGGTAACGCTGAAAAACCGGGGCGCCTTGGGTCGGGAAAATCGTGCCAAAAACGGTATAGACGCCCGAGGAAACGAAATACTGGCCGATGCTGATGGCTTTCTCACTCATCCACTCGGGGGCACTGCCGGCCGCTGGCAGATCACTCAGGTCATTGCCCAGACCACCGGCTTTGACCACTTCGGTAGCCGCCAGGAGAATTCGGCTGTTGTCCACGCAGGAACCCAAATGCAGCACCGGAGGAATACCCACCGTTTCGCAGACCTCAGCCAGGCCCGGCCCACAAAAGACCTTGGCCGACTCGGGGGTTAAGAGGCCTTCCATGGCGCAGGCAATTGCGTTGCAGCCGGTGGTCAGAACGATGACGTCGTTTCGAATCAGCTCCTTGACCACTTCGATATGGGCTTCGTTGTGTTTGGTACGTGCATTGTTGCACCCCACCACACCGCCGATGCCCCGAATGCGGCCATTGATGATGTTGTCGTTGAGGGTGTAGTAATCCCCGCGGAAGGTGCCGCCCAGATGATACTGGACCGACTCCACACCGAAGCCGGCCACGACAGGCGACTTCTCCTTGGGAATCATCACATCCGCCGCGCGCTCGGTGAAATTATCGACAGCCATTTTGACGATGCGCTTGGCGTCTTCCAGGGCATGGTGCTCATCGAATTCGATGTGCACGACGTTGTCCTGTTCCATACGCGCCATCGGGTGGGTGGTGATCAGCTTGGTATGGAAGCATTTGGCCACGTTGGCCAGGTTCTGCATGATGCACTGCACGTCTACGACCATGGCGTCGCAGGCGCCGGTAACAATGGCCAGTTCCTGCTGCATGAAGGTACCGCACAGGGGAACCCCGTGACGCTGCAGGATTTCGTTGGCCGTACAGCAAATCCCTGACAACTGAATGCCCTTGGCCCCTTTTTCCTTGGCGTAGTCGAGCATCTCTTTGGTCTGGGACACTTCCACGATCACGTCCGAAAGAACCGGCTCATGGCCGTGAATCACGATGTTGACCATATCTTCTTTCATAACCCCCAGATTGGCTTCGGATACCAGGGGATAAGGCGTGCCGAAGAGGATATCCTGAAGTTCGGTCGCCAGCATGGACCCCCCCCAGCCGTCCGCCAGCGCGGCCCGGGCGCCCTGTTTCATCAGATTTTTATAATCCTGATCCACGCCCATGTGGGTGCGGTGCATGATATCGACGATCTCACGATCGATGTTGCGGGGTTTGACACCTTGCTTGGTCCAGATTTCATAGCGCGGCGCGGGGGCCCGTTTCAGGAAGTCCAGCTCGCCTTCGGCCTTGCCCCACTCGCCCAGCGCTTTCTCGGCCACTTCCAAGGCAATTTCATCCTTGTCCCGGTCCTGAACTTCGCCATCCACCTCAACCGTGGTTGCCACACCCAGATGGGGGGCCAGTTCCCTTAGTTTGCTCTCGTCTTTGATCTTGTAGGCGTCCGTTTCCTTGCGGGCGGCAGACATAAAAACTTCGGCCACGCTGCGGCCATGATCGGAGTGGGCGGCGGCACCGGCGGCGATCATCCGCAGAAAGTTGCGGGCGGCAATCGTGTTGGCGGTGGCGCCACAGAGGCCTTTGCGTTCGTCACTGGCCTCGTCATAGTCTTTGGGCAGTGGCAGCCGGCAGGGACCCATGCCGCAGTTTTTGCAACAGGTGCCCTGGTTGCCGATATTACAGGGCTTCATGGTGACTGCACGGTCAAAGACAGTTTCGATGCCCATCTCCTGAGCCCTTGCGAGCATTACACGGGTCGCGGCGTCGATACTGGCCGTCTGCGGATCAGCCGTTTTGGCTTTCTTGGCTGCTTTCTTGATTTCTTTTACTTCTGCCATACGAGGTTCCTCCTCATGCTTTAGGGATTATTTTTACACCCGTTGAGAGGCTCTGCCTAAACGCGTTTGTGGGTCCAGTTCACCTTGTCGATCAGTTTTTCGACCATGTCCTTCTGGACCGCCGCAGCGGTCTGCGTTTTTTCATCTTCCGCCTGGGAAGCCCTGGCGGAAGCACGCTCCGCACGTGCTTTCTCGCGCTGGGCACGAAGCGCTTCGATCTCGGCCTCCATCTTGGCCGCCGCTTTGGCCTTGGCCTTGGCTTGCGCTTCTGCCTGGGCCTTGGCCTCGGCATCCGCCTTGGCTTGGGCCTCCGCTTCGGCCTTGGCCTTGGCTTCGGCTTCGGCCTTGGCCTTGGCTTCCGCGGCCGCCT